>CAZXKB010000064.1:0-5677 GCA_964641285.1 uncultured Gammaproteobacteria bacterium
ATACTTGAGCAAATTCAATTTCGTTGCTAATAACAATTGCAAACTTATAATTCCCATTTCTATATAAAATATTCTCAATTTTAAAGGGATCTCGCTGTATTTTAAATTTTTGGGAATTTTTTTGAATATAGAGAATATTTATTTAAGTATTAACATTTGTTGAAGTAACTTCCTGAAATTACAGGAATAGTGCTTAAATAGATGTTAATATTAATTAGTGGGGTTAAATTCAACAAACTATTCAGTATATAAATAATTATTAGTGATTTATACTGGTTTTTGTTGAGAGGCCAGTTTTTTGTTGTTTTCGCCCTTCGGGCGAGCCGCGTCTCGCGAATGCGGCACATGCGAATATATTATTAGTGATTCCGCGCAATTCGCGACATTAGCATTTATTCGCGGATTAGCATCATTATTTATGAAGTTTATATTAGGAAAAAAAATAGATATGACCCAGGTTTGGCAGGATGATAAAGTAGAAGCAGTGACCAGAGTTCAAGCCGGTCCTTGTATGGTAGTACAGGTTAAAACCCAATCTAAGGACGGCTATGAAGCAGTGCAGATTGGTTTTGGAGAAAAAAAAGAAAAGAATATAAAAAAACCTCAAAAAGGGCATTTTAAAAAAGTAATAAAAGAAAGTAATAAAACGGGTTTTAGATATTTGCGTGAATTTCATTTAGACAAGCATGGCAAGAAAGAGATTGATGTTAAGCAAGGGAATGAGATTGATATCAATGTTTTTAAGGTGGGTGACAAAATTAAGGTTACTGGGGTTTCTAAAGGTAAAGGTTTTCAGGGAGTAGTAAAAAGGCATGGTTTTCATGGCCAAAGCAAAACTCACGGCACTAAAGATCAGCTTAGGATGCCTGGTTCTATTGGCGCAACCGGGCCCGCTCATGTTTTTAAAGGACAAAAAATGCCGGGCCGAATGGGTGGAGATAGAGTAACAGTAGCTAATTTGGAAATTATGGATATTGACAAAGAAAATAATATATTGTTGATTAAGGGCGCTGTGCCGGGAGCAAGAAATGGATTAGTATTGATTCAAGGCGAAGGAGAATTAAAAGTTGCTTCTCAGCCGACAACTGGTGATAGTTTGCCGCAAGAGACAGAAAAACAGATAAAAGAAAAAGAGGAAAAGACTGATGAAGATATTGAAGAGGTTGTGATAGAAGCAGACAAGAAGAAGCAAGCAGCGGAGAATAAATAATATTAGTTTTCTATTTACTGTTTATAATTTACTGTTTTCTAAATAAGTATGCCAACTAAAATAAAAGTTTACAACCAAAAATGTGAACCAGTCAGTGAGATAAAATTATCTGATCAGGTTTTTGGCGTAGAAATAAGCGAGGCCTTAGTTCACCAGGCGTTGGTTGCTCAAACGTCTAATGAGCGGTTAGTGTTAGCTCATACCAAAGAGAGAAGTGAGGTTAGAGGCGGTGGTAAAAAGCCATGGCGACAGAAAGGCACTGGTCGAGCTAGAGCCGGGTCTATTCGCAGCCCCATTTGGAAAGGCGGCGGTGTTACCTTTGGACCACGTAAGGATAGAAATTTTAAGAAAAACATTAATAAAAAAATGAAACAGAAAGCCATGTTGATGGTTTTGTCTGATCGGGCGGTAAGTAAGAATTTAGTTGTTTTGGATAAGCTGGAAATGAATGAATTTAAGACTAAAGTGTTCAATGAAATGCTTAGAGATTTTGAGAAAAAAGTTTTAAGAGTAAAGAGACAGGAAGATAAAGAAGTGAAAGAGCAAAAAAATAATCTACCTGAGCAGGCAGGGAAGGCAGGAAAACAAGGAATTAAAGAGAAAAATGGACAAGAAAACAAGAAGGGCAAGAAAGTAAAAAGAAGCATTTTGTTTGTTAACGACAAGGCGAACGATAAAGCAAGATATTCAGGAAGGAATTTGACTGGAGTAAAAATTATCAATTTAGATAATATTAATATTTTAGACTTGTTAAAATACAGGGATTTAGTTATGACCATGAAGGTGGTAAAGAAATTAGAAGAGAAATATAAATAAATTTAAAATTAAAAATTAGCAGTTAGTAATTTGAAAATAATATATGGGTTTATTCAGTAAAAAAAAGCCTTTACCGGCTAGTCAGCCTATAAAAGCGGAAGCTACGGTAAATAAAAAAGAAAAAAGAGATGAAAAAGTTGATAAAAAGTCAGCTAAAGTTAGTGATGTTAAGAAAGAAGTAAAAGAAGAGGCAAAGACGCAAAAAGAGAAAAAAAAGGAAAGCATGAGAGAGCTGTATGGCGAAAGTCAAATTAGTCCTGCGACGGTAAAAGCTGGTAAAAAAGAGAAAAAGAAGAGGAAGTACGGGGATGCCTATAAAGTTTTATTAAAACCATTGGTTACGGAAAAAGCAGCTAATTTAGGCGCGGTAAATAAATATGTATTTGCGGTTAACACCAAATCAAATAAAATAGAAATTTCCAAAGCAATTGATGAGGTCTATGGCATTAAGCCATTAAGTGTAAATATTATTAAGATGGGAGGAAAAAAGGTTAAGTATGGCCGCACAACAGGCAGACGGAAGAGTTGGAAAAAAGCAATTATTACTTTGCCTAAAGGAGAAAGCATTAAGGTTTATGAGGGTGTTTAGAAATTTACAATTTGCGATTTGCGATTTTCGATTGATAAGAAATTTCAATCGGCAATTGACAAGTTGTAAGCGTAAAATATGGGAATTAAAAAAGTAAAACCAACAACTCCAGGCCGGCGGCAAGCCAGTTTTGATAATTTTTCTGATATAACCAAAAAAGATCCAGAAAAAAAATTAATAAAAATTAAAAAAAGAACTGGAGGCAGAAACGCCCATGGTAAAATTACGGTTAGGCATCGGGGCGGCGGAGCCAGGAGATATATTAGAAAGGTTGATTTTAAGAGAGATAAATTTGATATTCCAGCTCGGGTAGCGGCCATTGAATATGATCCTAACCGTGGAGCTCGATTAGCCTTATTGTATTATGTTGACGGGGAGAAAAGATACATAATTGCTCCGGCAGGATTAAAGGTTGGAGAAAGAGTGGTTAGCTCCCAAAAACAGGCAGAGATAAACAAGGGCAATGCCATGCCCATTAAATATATTCCGGCTGGAGTAGCAGTATATAATGTTGAATTAGAGCCAGGCCGGGGAGGCCAAATTGCCAGAGGGGCAGGGAATTCAGTCCAGGTTATGGGAACAGAGGGCAGGTTTTCCCAAATAAAAATACCCTCTGGGGAGATAAGACTGGTCAAGAAAGAGTGTTTATGTACGATTGGGCAAGCTAGCAATCCAGATAGAAGGCATATTAAGCTAGTTATGGCTGGCAGGAAAAGTCATTTAGGAATTAGGCCAACGGTACGAGGGACAGCAATGAATCCCGTTGATCATCCACATGGCGGAGGAGAGGGTAAACAGCCTATTGGTTTAAAGCACCCCAAAACACCATGGGGCAAGCCGGCATTTGGAGTTAAAACAAGAAAAAAAAGTAAAAGGTCAGACAAGATGATAATTCAGAGAAGGAAAAAAAGACGGCGTTAGCCTATATGATAATTAGTTGATTAATTAAAAGCAATTAAAATATATGTCAAGAAGTTTAAAAAAGGGCCCTTATGTTAATGAAAGGCTACTTAAGAAGATAAAAAATTTGAAAACTGGAGATAAAACTATTATAAATACCTGGGATCGGTCTTGCACAATTACCCCGGAAATGGTAGGATTTACCGTTGGTGTTCATAATGGCAAAAAGCATATCCCAGTATATATAGTGGAAAATATGGTTGGCCATAAATTAGGCGAATTTTCTCCCACCAGAAAGTTTGTTAGTCATGGCGGAAGGATGGCTAGAGAGATAGCTAAAAAAGCCAGGGAGAAATAAAAATTAATTCGTGATTTTTTGCTAGCCAATTTTAAATATTCATTACCGGAAATTTCTGATTATTTTAGAAAGATAGGTAATATAAAAATTTATGGAAGTTAAAGCCAGGGCAAAATATATTAAAATGTCGCCAAGAAAGGTTCGTCTGGTGGTTAATATTATCCGTGGTTTAAAAGCAAGTGAGGCTTTAGACCAATTAAATTTTATTAAGAAAAAGGCGGTTAAACCGGTAAAAAAATTAATTAATTCAGCCATTGCCAATGCTTTAAATAATCATGAGTTAGAAAAAGATAATTTATATATACAGGAAATTAAGGTAGATGAAGGGCCAACTCTGCACCGTTGGATGCCAAGGGCGCGGGGCCGGGCTACTCCAATCAGAAAGAGAACTAGTCATATAAATTTGGTTTTAGGAGAATTAGTAGCCAGCAGCAAGACCGAGACTAAAAAGAAGAAAGTTGCAGCTCCAATTAAATTAGACAGTAAACCAAAGGAATCTACACCTGCACAGCCAGGAGTTGTCACAGGTCGTGGAAAAGGTGTAAAGATTAAAGATGAGAAGAAAGATGATAAAGAAGAAATAACTTCCCCTGAAAAACAGGACGAGTCAGGAAAGAAAATTTTTGACCCAAGAAGTGAAGGCAAGGGGAAACATACCAAAATAGAAGGCAAGGGAAGCAAAGGATTCGTCAATAAAATTTTTAGAAGAAAGAGCGGTTAGACAGGTTTATTGCTTATTTGCTAGAATTAGTTTATTTTTACATTTATATGGGAAAAAAAGTTAATCCAAAAATTTTTAGAATCGGAGTTACCAAGACTTGGCCGTCTAGATGGTTTAATGTTGGCCAAGAATATGTTAAAAATGTAGAGCAGGATGTTAAAATAAGAAGGTTTCTTTTACGAGAATTGCGAGAGTCCGGGATAGACCGGGTAGAAATTGAGAGGAGCGCCCAAAAAATTAGTATCAGTATTTATACAGCCAAACCAGGATTGATTATTGGCCGCGGAGGGTCAGGGGTAGAAATATTAAAAAGAAAAATTCATAGCAAGTTTTTATCACGCCCTAGCGGGATTAAATTAGGTGAAGTTAATTTAAATATTTTTGAAGTTGATAGGCCAAATTTAAGTGCTCAAATTGTTGTCCAGTCAATGATTTTAGATATTGAAAAAAGAATGCCCTTTAGAAGAGTAATGAAACAGGCGATGAGTCGAGTAGAGCGTGCCGGAGCTTTAGGCATAAAAGTTGTGGTTAGCGGCAGGTTAAACGGAGTGGAAATCGCCCGTAGTGAGATGTTAAATTACGGGAAAGTTCCTCTCCATACTTTGCGAGCAGACATTGATTATGCCCGGGGAGTTGCTCATACTACCTATGGTTCTATCGGTATCAAAGTTTGGATCTATAAAGGAGATAAATTCGAGAAGGAAAAGGAAGAAAAAGGCGAAGTGGTAGGCAAGAAGATGAAATAAATTTAGAAATTGGAAATTAACAGTCCGTATAGAGGAAAAAATGTCTTAAAACAAATTTTACAAATTACAAATTTCCAGTTTCAAATTATAAATTATGTTAATGCCCAAAAAAACTAAATATAGAAAGTCGCATAAAGGAAGAAGAGGAGGAAAGGCCAGTCGTTTGATCAAATTAAGTTTTGGCCAATACGGTTTAAAAGCCATGGAAACTCATTGGATAACAGCCAGACAGATTGAGGCGGCGCGAAGAGTTATGACGAAAGACACTAAACGTGGCGGTAAGCTTTGGATTAGAATTTTTCCTGATAAACCGGTTACCAAGAAAGGCGGCGAGATT
>CAZXKB010000065.1:0-7227 GCA_964641285.1 uncultured Gammaproteobacteria bacterium
GAGGCGCCAATCTGATAATAATAATCAGCCGTTAAACTGCTTATAGCGCTAATATGCTGGCCGTCGTGATCAACCTGATAAAGTTTAACAGCCGACATAATAGCATTTATATCAGCCCAGCGGCGGGCATTACGAGAATCCTGAAAACGGACCAAGGGGTTTAAGGCCACAAAAGCCAAAGCGGCTAAAATAGCAATGACAGCCACTACAATTAACAATTCAATTAAAGTAAACCCCGTTAAATTTTTTTTATCTAATAGGATAAACCCGACTTTTTGAATCCCAATTTTCTTATTCATAAAATTAAAATTTTAAAGTTAGTAAATATTTTTCAAAAATAATTTTAGCGACTAACGGATATTTCGGGAATAGAAGAATTAGAGCCCAGTTCTTCACTGCAAGAACCAACAGTTATTTGTCCTCTCGTGTGTTTAATTATGTAATATCTGGTTTCTGATGCGGAAGATCCGAATACATGAGTATCAACCGGAATGTTGGCTAAATATCCTCCTGTAACTAAAGTGCTTAAATCTACGCAACTTGTATGTAACGTAACCGTAGGATTAGAACAAGTATCATTACAGCCTGATGAAGCAGTGCCGATTTGATAGACCAAATCAACTATTAAATTACCTATAGTGCCAATATGTTCTCCCCGGTTATCTATTTGATATAATTTTATAGCGTCGGCAATTGCATTAATATCTGTCCACCTTTGTGCGTTATGACCGTCCTGTAATCTCGCCCACGGGTCTAAAACTACAAATACTAACGCAGACAAAACAGCAATAACAGCAATCACTATTAATAATTCAATCAAGGTAAATCCTGCTACCCCCTTTTTAACCATGGTTCTTTTATTCATAAAATAAAAAATTGCAAACATTATGATCTTGATTTGATTCTTTAAATTTTATGTATTAACGAGTTACTGAAATATCAGGAATAGATGAATTGGAGCCCAGTTCTTCGCTGCATGACCCAACAGTCATTTTCCCATCACTATGATAGATAAAATAATAGCGTGTTTCCTCTGAACTGGCGTTAGAATCACCTGGATCAACGGGTATGCTTGCTAATTTACCACTATTAACAAGAAAGGGTGCAAAATCAAAACAACTCGCTTGTAAAACAACGGTAGGATTAGAACAGATATCGTTACAGCCTGATGAAGCAGTGCCGATTTGATAATATAAATCCGGGGTAATACCTGCTTCGGTAATTTCAGGGATGGGATACTTATAATCAATTTGGTAAAGCCTCATCGCTTCTATTATACTTTTAGTATCAGTCCATCTCTGAGCATTACGGGCATCTTCAAAACGTGCTTTTGGATCTAAAGCCACGAAAGCAAAGACGGCTAAAACTGCTATAATCGCAATCACAATTAATAATTCAATAAGAGTAAACCCCGATAAGCGACGGTTGCACCTATTTAATGAGGTAAACCCCATTAAAAAGCGCTCTCGCCCAAATATTGGAGCAAGCCCGGATTCACTTTTAAAGCTTTTTCTTCCAAATTCCTTGATAAACATATATTTAATTGCGTGAAAGCTTATCAATTGCCTTAAATTTGTGTGTGGATAATTTAAGTTATTATGTATATTATAACATTTTTTACTATTAGAATTCAACTTTAATAATATACTCAAATTAATTGAATTTTTAAAATAAATAATCCCATGGCATGCTAATGACTAGACGACAATTACTGACACTCCATCTGTTATTTCAGGGGGGCAGTAATTAAAAAACTTTGTTTAATGCCTATAAAAAAATCTTTCTCTATTTTATTGAATTAAAATTATATTCCTCGACTTATAGCTATTCATTCCGCTGCAAACTTGCACGAATTTTACAATTAAAAAAGCGCTTCGCATTTGCACGAAGTGCTTTAATCCAAAAAAAATATTCAATAAAATTTATCTGGTTACTTCAATATGCGGAACGGAAGAATTTGAGCCCAACTCTTCACTGCAAGCGCCAATAATTATTCTGCCATATGAATCCCTAACTAAATAATATCTGGTTTCATTAGATGAGGCTCCGGAAGCATTGGGGTCAATAAGAAAATTTGGCAAATAACCCTCGTCAACCAATCCTTCTAGATCAACACAGCCCTCTTGCAGTTCTATTAGTGGATTAGAACAAGTGTCATCACATTCATCGCCCATGCCAATTTGATAATATGAATCTGCTATACAGCTTTGGATGCTGCTCAAAAACGCACCATCATTATCAACCTGATGAAGCTTAATAGCCTGCAAATAGGCATTAACATCGGCCCATCTCCTGGCATTGCGCGAATCCTGAAAACGAGCTAAAGGATCCAAGGCAACAAAGGCTAAAGCCGCTAATATGGCTATTACAGCAACTACAATCAACAATTCAATTAAAGTAAAGCCAGCCTTTTTATAATTTTCATACTTCATATTTTTCAAATTTAAGTAAATTAGTATAATTATATTATAATATAAAATTATAATTTTAGCAATTATTAATATTATTATTTTATAATTTTTCCGCAAAATCAGCATAAATCCATCCTTCTTGTTCTCCTAATAATTTAATCTTAAACCATTCTTCCTCTTCTTCCAATAAAACATGACTTTCCTGGGGATTAACTTGACCAATAATTTGATAATTTGTGCCCGGACCACTGCGAACATTAAGAGCCTGGCTTAAATTCTTAACTTTAACCATCTTTTCGCTTATTTGTTTCTTCGGTATAAATTCATCCGCCTCATACTGCTCTGGAGGTAACTGTTTGGCTAAAAGACTAATTTCGCCATTCAATAAAAATTCATTTTCATTATCCGTGGTCTGTATTTTACTAAAGGTGATACCCTGATAAACAAAATCAATTTGGGCTAACTGATCTTTGGTTTTAGCTAAAAATAATCTTTTAGCATCACTCTTGTTATAAACCAGCCATCTAAACCTTATAGGAAAAATTATAGTGTTTTCATCTTGTTCTTTATTTAATGGTTCTAACCATAGTCCTTCATTTTCTTTTAACTCTGATTCAACTTCTTTTTTAGTTATAGCGACTGCCTTATCATAATCCATGGCTTCTTTAACTGTTTTTTCAATGACTCGCCCTTTTATTATATTATCTGCATAAACTTCGTCATCAATAGTAATAAGATGTTTTATGGTTAAAGAATAACTATACGGATACTGTTTTAATAAAATATTCTCTGGCCTTTTTTGTTTATTTAAAATTTGACAAAAAAATAAAAAGGATAATATTAAGCCAGCCAGCAAGCTGCCAAATATTATTTTCTTATTTACGCTCTTTGGCCAGTTCAATATATTTTTAAGTATATTCATGTTATTAAATGCAAAATCTGGTTTAATTTTATAGGTACCATCTCCAGAGGAAAGAATAAAAGGGTCTGTTCGTAACCACTTTTTTTCTATTCCTCTTAGGGCCAAACCGGTAGCTTCAATATATTTAAAGCCAAAGTCTAGATGTTTAAATAATGGCTTGGCTAAACTTATTTTAACCCCCAAATCCATGGAGTTTAAATAATCCAATAAGCCAAGCATTTGACTTGAACCACCGAGTAATATTATCTCTTCAATCTTCTGGCTGTTATTTTTTTGCCAATAATCAAAATTTATTTTAACTTCATCTACTATTTTCCTAAAAGACTTTTTCAAAATTGTGTTAACGGCTTGATTTTGATTTTCGCCTAAACCTTTCCTAATTTTCAATTTTTCCGCTTCTTTAAAATCAATTTTTAACTCTTGGGCAATCTGCTTGGTAAAATCTTGGCCAGCGCATTCAATAGAATAAGAATAACTTAGGCCCATGGAAGTAAAAATTGACAACTCGGTAGTTTGCGACCCTATGTCAAGCAAACAAATCGGCTCTTCAGGCAATTTATTAAATAACCCCCTAAAAGAAGCCAGGGTTTCAATATCAAATAATTCTACTGTTAAATTCACCTTTTTAAAAAACTGCTGCCATTCTAAAACTACCTGACGACTAGCAGCCACCAATAATATATCCAAACTTTCTTTTTGTGTATCAAAAACTCTATAATCGTAAAACAAGTCCTGCTTCTTAATGGGAATAGTAGATTGAACCTCGCTTAAAATAGCCTCTTTTATATTTTCTTTATCTAAGTATTTCAAATTAAAAATATGGGTATAGGTCTGGCTCTCCGGCAAACCGAAAATAACCGAAGCAGCCTTAATGGCTCCGGGCTTGGCTTGGGCTAAAACGTTTTTTACTGCCTGGACCAGTTTTTCTTCATTTTTGATTCTGCCTCGCACCACTACTCCCGACTCTAAAATTGTTTTGCCTAAACTGGAAATTTTTACCTCCATGCCAATTTTCTCTAATTCAACTATTTCTACGGTATGGTCGGCAATATCAATGCCTACTGATTTTCTATTAAAATTTATCATATTTAATTTATTCACTTAACTCCTGCCAATTATTAATGATAATCTGCTCGGTATTTATGGTCATATCAACTTGAATTTTTTTATAATAATCATCTGTGTTGCTTAAAACGGTAATAATGCGCTGATTGCTGTTAGCTATTGTATTTATAATGCACTGGCCATTACCTACGGGCAAAATAAAATCACTGGCAGCATAATTCGGATCAAGCTGAAAACGGCGTAATATCTCTTCTGCGCAACTTTCAGCAATACTCAAAGATTTATCTGCTTTTTCCGAAATATAGGCTATATTAACTTCGCCAATACCTAATAAAGTGGCGCCCCTGGCCATTATTAAAGCCGTAGCGCCAATAATAACAACCGTTAAAATCGCAGCTAGGCCAGATTGTGATTTTACTACATTTATAAACATATTTTTACCTTCTAAGACTTACAGCTGTTTGATAGCTTTGCTGACAATTATATTCCATACTTAGAGCATTATTATACTCAATATTAAAAGTAGTTTTTATATTATCATTTTTACTAATATTAGCTAAATTAATAAAATTCAAATCTTTAACTAGTACTTTGTTGCTAATAACATTGTTTCTTACTCCTTCTTCATCTAAAACCAAACTATCTCCGACTAAACTAAAAGTTATTAGGCTTTCGTCTGGCATCTTCAAAATTAAGGTGCTGCTAGCTGTACCTTGAATCGGGCTCACTATTTCTTCCGCCTGTCTAATTTTCTGGGATATTAAATTAATAGCAATTCTAGCATTAGCATTAACTTCCTCTATAACAAAATTTTTAGTGCTTAATCCTGATACTAAAAGAGCAAAAGTTATAAAGCCGGTTATAACTATGCTCACTAAAGCAGTATAAATTAAAGTTTCAACTAGAGTAAACCCTCCACTTTTCATAAATAAAAAATTATTACTGATAAAAAACCTTAACTTCATTTAACGCTGGGGTTGAACTGGCATCACCGGACAACAGGACTTTATATTTTATCCATTGATCGCCGTTGTGGTCCGTATGAATAAGCTGTCCTGTAGAAATAACGAAATAATCATTCTCATCCCCGTCTTCACCGTCAGGTCCTGACCAATTAGTTGACCAGGTACCGGGAAAACCAGCTGCATCAGGCGCGGTTTTAATCTGCAATTTAATATTACAATCTTGGCATAATGGCGGTAAAGTCTCTTCCCAGAAAATAGCGCTAAAAGAAGACTGCTGTCCGGTATTAAAGGCCGAAGAAACAAGATAGCCCTGACTGGCATAAGTAGAAGTAGCTATTTCTTCTAAACTAATCTCTCCCGCGATTTCATTATTAATATTACCATCATCGCTGTCGTATTTATTACTGTCTAACCAAACCGTTTGTCCAACTCCTGACGACCAATCAGCCTGCAGCCATTTCCTGGCTCGCCAATTCGATAAATAAACTCTTCGTTCTGTTGTATTATTTACCCCGTCTCTTATTTCCCAGCTTATCCCTGCTATTATCTCCCTGCTTAAAACATCTAAATAAGAATCAGGGGTAGTGGAGCTAACAATATTCCCGTCTTTACCTCGGTAGATAGGCAAAAAATCAATGTAACGAGTAAACTTACCAATTTGTTCAGTAGTGCCTTCGCCAGCTAAAATCCACTGGTTGCCAGCAGCAGCAACCGCGCTGCGATTATAAACTAAATCATTCCAAGCTCTATCCCTGATAGCGCGCACTGCCTCAATGCCTTCCTGAACCAAAGCCTGGGCTTTAGTAAACTGTTCTCCTCGCTCTAAAAAAGAAAAGCTGCCTAAAATTAAACTGGTTAAAGAAGCGATAATTAAAACAAAGAAGGCTAAAGCGATTACAATTTCTACCATAGACTGACCCTGGCAAGGCAATTTATCCCTCCATTTTTTTATATAATTTTTTGTAGGTGGGATCCCGCCAAGGCGATGATAATTAGTAATATGTAATTTAGAAAAAAAAGACATAAGTAATAAATAATAAGCAATAAGGGGTAATATATTGTTTTTAATTACTTATATCTTATTACTTATTACTGGGCATCAACCACGCCCAAGCTATTAATAGTAATAGTGTTTACCTCGTTTGTTGTACTATGGGCAACCGTAACCGTCCCGGTCGCCGTTGGTTCGCCCAGTCCTTTGGAAAAATTTATCTCGTGGCCTACCAAGGTAGTAGTTAAAATCAAAGCATCGCTTAAAGTAGTTTTCTGGTCATAATTTGTATCCCTGCCTACATACGAACTGCCTTGATAAATAGTAAAGGCATCTTCGGCGCTCTCGTTAACCTCAAAAAAAACTCCGTGAGAAGAATTATTTAAACCAGCTTGGCTTCTGATTTTAGCCAATCTTAAATTTTGGATTATTCCAGTGGTAATCTCATTAATTTGAACAGCGGTTTGCCAATTGCCATAAATTGGAATAGAAACAACCGCTAAAATAATGAATATGCTAATAACAATTAATAATTCTACCAAGGTAAACCCTAATTGTTTCTTGAAATAATAATAAGACATAAGTAATAAGTAATAAGTAATAAGTTTTTATTATCCGCATATTCGCTGATTTTTAGCTTATTGCTTATTACTTATTACTTTCTGCCAAAATGTAAAAATTTGCTATAATGTCTTTTGGTCCGCAAGAATATTAAATTCGCTACCGATACACGCTTCCGGTAATTTTATAAATAGGCGTTATGATTGACAAAGCTAAGCCGCCGACTATCACCCCGATAATAATCAATAAAATTGGCTCCACGGCCGTAGATAATGTCTTGGTAGTATTATTCACTTCGGTTTCGTAAATACC
>CAZXKB010000066.1:0-11895 GCA_964641285.1 uncultured Gammaproteobacteria bacterium
ATACCTTAAAGAAAAATTGCAAATACCTAATTATGACATTTTGCTTTCTGTCTATTGTAAATAGATTAAATCCGGATTTTTTATATCTATTTTCTAATTTCTGGTCACTATAGGTAACAACGCTAACCTCACAATCGTACTTAAGCAATTCCCCGATTAATGCTTCGGCATATGTTGCCGGCCCGCCGATATCCGGAGGAAATATTCCTGTCGCAATTAATAATTTTAATTTTTTATCTTGGCTCATGCTCAATCTCTTTTTGTTTTTTTTCGCCAAAATCGTATTCGCCCCGGGCAGAAAAAATTACAAATTTGTAAATTAAAAAGTTGCTAATAGCAATAATTCCGCCCATAATAATCTGCGCCAAAATATACATCATATGTATTTTATCCACAAAAATATACATGCCTCCGGTATTAATGCCTAAATTTAAAAACCCGACCATTAGATATAAAGACATCTGCTGATAGATGCGCTCGCGGTTATTATCGCGGAATGTCCAAAATTTCTGCATATAAAAACTAACAAAAAAAGCTACAATAAAAGCCAGGCCTGCGGACAGTAAATACCAAATATTAAAAATATCAGTCAGAATATATAAAATTAATAAATCAACGCCAGCGGCCGTACCGCCGGAAATTACATATTTGATATAAATCTTATTCTTATAAATTTGTTTTAAAAAAAAATTTACCATAATCTATTGCTTCCTCCCGTACTCAAAGATGTAAATTTTCAACAGCACTTAAATAAAGCTAATATCATTAATTCTACCCTTTTTTTATCCTTATCAAGCCTATTTTAAATTGCTGTAAAATTAAAAAATATAACAACGGGTATTCCTTAATTCTCATAATCTAACTATACTATATTTTAAAAATTATGCAAAAATAATAATAACTATTCAATGAGTAAATTAGACGAAAATATAAACATATGGTAAAATCATAATTACTTTAAATTACAAAATTTTTAATCTTTAATAATCTATCATATTTTTTATTATCCGCACTCTAATTAATCTATTGAATAAAAATTGCAAATATTAGTAAAATTTATTCTGAAATTATAAATCTTGTAATTCAAAATATATAACTTGGTTGTATGAATATTATAATAGCTACCTCTTTATATCCTCCGGAAATAGAAAATCTCGCGACTTATACTAAGGCACTTACTCAACACCTTAAGGACAAACACAATGTCTTTATTGTTGCTTATGCCAGCGTAGCGGTAGCTATCCCAAACACCACTATCTTGACAGTAAGTAAAAAGTTGCCGCTTCCTTTAAGAATATTAAAATACATAATAACACTTCTTAAAACGGCGCGCCATGCTGATGTCATCTATGTTCAAAATGCCGTAGCGGCAGGATTGCCGGCAATTATAGTTCAACGTTTATTAAAAATTCCGGTTATACTTAACTTCGCCGAAGACGAAGCCTGGAAAAATGCTTGCCGGCTACGTCAAACCAACAAATATATAAATGATTTTTTAGAAACGCCTGAAGGAAATCTAAAAATTCGTTTTATTATGTTTCTGCAAGGATTTGTCCTCAGACGGGCTAAAATAGTAACTGTACCTTCAAAAAAATTTGCCAAAGCAGTCATCCGTTCGTACCGTCTGCCAAAAGAAAGAGTCTTTGCTAATTACAGCCCCCCTGAAAAAGAGGAAATCGTGCCTTTTCCTGCTCGAGTTATCCCGCGACAAATAGTCGCTATCGCTTGCTTGAATGAATGGAGCGGAATAATAGGTATTATACATGCCACTGCTCTACTGGTAAAAAAAATCCATGATCTGCGCCTCATTATTGCCGGAGAAGGACCGGAAGAAAAAAAATTAAAAATATTAGTTAATAAATTGGGACTAAATAATAATGTTGACTTTCTCGGATACGTGTCACGCGCTGAAAGCTGGTATATATGCAAGTGCTCACAGGTCTACGCACTTAATCCTGCAAACGAATATTCCCCTCGCTCTGTCCAAAAAGGATTTGCCGCTAACATACCTATTGTCGCCCCTAATATACCCTGCTTTAATGAAATGATAAAAGACGGGGAATCCGGTATTTTAGTCTCTCCCGGCGATAATAATAAATTTGCGGAAGCAATATTCCGCTTATTTAAAAATCAAATTTTATGTGAAAACATTACTAAAAAAGCGCAGGAAACTTTAAAAGAAAAATTTTCTTGGCCGGCACATATTAAAAAATTATACTATCTTTTTAATTTAGTCGCTGGTGATAAAAAATAATATGGAATCAATAATCAATAAAGACCGGCAAAAATGGGAGGGATATAAAAAAAAAGAACTGGAT
Source organism: uncultured Gammaproteobacteria bacterium (assembly GCA_964641285.1). Classification (GTDB taxonomy): domain Bacteria; phylum Patescibacteriota; class Patescibacteriia; order Patescibacteriales; family CAZXKB01; genus CAZXKB01. The sequence continues at coordinate 2,319 of CAZXKB010000066.1, forward strand.
AAAGTTCTGCCGATTATAAAAAAGCTCAATTTTAGACTTGATGAAAAACAAGTACACATAAATGGTGAGCGCTATCTAATGAGCGGCCACAAACTTGTTTTAAATGGTTTTTCTAATATTAACAACCAGCGTGTTGTTATTAAATTAAGCAGTCAGCCGGAAGGTATCCGCGAAATTAAACACGAACGAAAATGCCGAATTGTCCTTCATAATAAAATTGATTTCGCCTACCGGACATTTTTTTCACCAAAAGAAATTTTATTTATTAAAAAAGAGGGCTATATTATTTTTATCACCTCTTATGTAGATCAGAAAAAACCTTTTACCAGTTATTCTTTTGAAGAACAATTTTTTCTCGCCCTGCGCGCTTTTGAAACTCAAGAAGGCGTTCATGCTACTGCTTATTCACATGATAAAATTATCCATAATGTTTTTGGTATCTTTACTCCGCAAAAGTATATCAATTCTTTTAAGGAATTTAGCGAAAATGCCGTATCTAACGATTATAAAAATACTCGTTTATCTTCCGCTCTCAAAAAAACGTTTAATTTTCTTTCCGCCAATAAATATATAATTGAATTATACTCTAATTTTTTTACTCATACCGACTTTGTCCCCCATAATTTCCGTATAGTTGGCCGCAATATTTACTTACTTGATCATTCATCCGTTTATTTCGGCAATAAATATGAAAGTTGGGCCCGTTTTCTTAACTATATGATTATTTATAATCCAAAACTACAGTCAGCTCTATCTGGTTATGTAAAACAAAACCGCGGTCCGGAAGAATATCTCTCTCTGCGATTAATGCGCCTATATAAAATAGGATTTCTTTTGCAGTATTACACCGGGACCCTAAAAAAAACATCGGGCGATCTTAATAAGCTTAATAAAGAGAGAGTGTCTTTCTGGATTCGCATTTTAGAATTAATTCTTGCTGATAACGAAATAGCCGATGAAATCGTAAAAAAATATTGCCATAGGCGCGATATGCTCCGTAGCCACGAAGAAAAAGAACGGCAAAAAGAACTTAAACAACTTCTTTAAAAGCTTAGACCCGCTGCATAATAATTTTTCGTTACGAAATGAAAAAAATTTCGAGCGAAAATTATGAAAAGCGATGAGGTTTATATGCAACATAAGGCGACGAGCTTTGAATAATTTACAGCCGAAATTTTAAATTGCAGTAGAAAAGGTTATTGTGCAGCGGGTCTATTGTAATAGTTTTAAAAGAGATTGGAGAATTTTTTTATTATTTACTGTAAATATCTTCTGCGGTTTTGATGAAAAAGCAGGAGAAGCACCAATAGCATCAACAACTAAACCGCCAGCTTCAATGAGAATGCCGATAGCTGGAGCAATATCAAAAGTTGAAAGAGTTCCATAGATATTGGCTTCAATCCGCCCACTAGCGACAAAACATATATCAAGAGAAGAACAAGCAAAATTATTAGTTTTGCAAGCGCTGGCTAAAAGACGGCGGTATGATTCTCCACCCCAGTCACGAAGCTCTTCTTTCCTGCCAGCATGGAAAAAAACATGCGCTTGAGCAAGGCTGGATATTTCTGAAACCCGGATTAATTTACCGTTTAAAAAAGCCCCCTGGCCCTTTTTAAAACTGAATAATTCTCTGGTTATTGGATTATAAACCGCCCCGGCAATAGGCGTATTAAAATGGAGAAGCCCAAAACTAATAGCAAAATGAGGAATACTGCGGGAAAAATTAGCCGAACCGTCTATCGGATCAATAACCCATTTAAACTCTCTTGCCGTTTTAATATCTCCTCCTTCTTCCGAGTAAATGCCATGATCGGAAAATGATTGCTTAATCTCTTTAATAAAAAATTCATTTATCTCCATGTCAATACTGGTGGTTATATCACGCAAATCTCCACCTTTGTTTATGGATTTGAAACCATTGTTTTGGCCGCTGATTAAAATTTCTCCGGCTTTTTTTATTCTTTTAATTATAAAATCATAAGGCGCCATAATAGTTCAGCTTAAATTTATCTTTCTATGCGAGAAAAAATTTTTTTCCGCATATCTTCAACGATTGTATCCCAGTTATATTTTTCATATGCCAACCGGCGGGCTGACTGGATAATTTTTTTAACCTTTTCCGGGTTAGCTATAATATATTTGACCGCCGCCGCTATCTGCTCCGGACTATCTTTGTCTACGGCCCAACCGGTTGTCTGCTTGTCGGGATTCCTTTTAGCATCAAAAAGAAATTCTCTTATCCCGCCTTCCTGGGTGCCGATAACAGGAAGACCGGCGGCCATGGCTGAAATAAAAGAAATACCCAGTCCTTCTGAACGACTGGGGCGAGCGAATATATCCGCGATCCTCCTATATTTCGGTGTCTCTGAACGATCAACCTGACCGACAAACTTAACTCGCTTCTCCACTTCCAGGCTTTGAGCCAAATTTTTTAACTCTTTTTCTTCGGGTCCTCCACCAACTACCAAGAGATTAACAAACAAGGGCAAAAGCGGAAGCGCTTTAATAATGTCATCAACCGCATTCTTATAAGCGAGCCTAGACGTGGTGACAATATATATATCCCCTTCTTTTTTACCAACCTTTTTTTTAAGTTCTGTTAATTCTTCTTCGGAATATATTTTTCGAAAATCCCTGGTATTAGCACCGTTATAAATAATTTCAAGCGGCCCTCTAAACCCACGGCGTCTCGCCCATTGGCCAAGATAATTTGATATAGCCTGAATAACATCTGCTTTGGTGAATGCCCTTATAAACAAAGGCCACAATGGACGAACTGTGCGTTCAATATAACTGATAGGGTCCCCCTCCTGTAATGTTAATATATAAAATATGCGGGGATAGAATATTTTAAATATCGCCGCTGGCACCCCGCAAGAATGGGCCATCATCGCCCAAATTCCATGATACTGATTCTTACGCTGCAGCTTCATTGCTTTCCAGGCAGCGGAAAATTGAAAAATGTATTTATTACAATAAAGGGGAAATTTTCGAAGATCTTCATCTGTCGGGCTGGGTTTTGCATATCCGATACGGTGCACAGTTACATTTCCCACTTTTTCTACTTTAGGTAAACTGGTATCAAAACGAAGCGTAACCATATGAAATTCATAATCACGAGAATTAATACGGTCAGTAATTTCTTTTATGGCCACCTCCGCTCCGCCAACAAAACGTGGATAATAAGCAAGTGAAAATATAAGAATTTTCTTCATGATTTATATTAATAGCTTAAAAATTTAATTTTTATTTTTTCGGATTTTCAGATATAAACTGTTGTATATATTCTACCAACGATTTTGTTTCTTTCCATCCCAGTTCCTTCATTTTAGTAATGTTATGCCTCGCTGACGGCCTGCTAGTTTTGCGAGCTGGCAGTATTTTTATCTTGCAATTAAAAAGTTTTGCCACTTCCATGGTGGAATAACTTTTTTTTGAACTAATGATATATCCTTCTCCCTTTCCCTTTTCGCCAACTATAATTAACCCCTCTACGGTATCGTCAACATGAGTATAATTTCTTTTCTGGGTGCCCGGCGCTCTGGCAGTAAGCGGTTCGCCACGAAGATATTGCTGTTTAAAAATTTCCACTACGGTCCCGTACTCACCGGCTAATTCACGCGGGCCATAAACATTTGAAAAATAAACAGTAGCATAAGAAAAGCTATACCACTTGCTATAATTGCTTACCAGATCCGTATTTACGGCTTTTGCCCAAGTATACGGTGATAAATTACGGCCTTCAATACCGTCGGGACGAGTTTCAGCAAACTTTGTTGACGACCCGGCATAAACAAGCTTGCATCCCCGCTGGCGGCAAAATTCCAATACTGCCAATGTACCAATTATATTCAAATCCCATATAACTGCTGGCTCTTCAATGCTTTTTGCCACCCGGGAATATTCGCCTAGATGATAAACTATATCAGGTGTTTCTATAATATAACGTTCTATATTTTTAGTATGACCCCGGCGATAATCCACTCCGGCAATATGGTTATTTTTTGATCCGGTAAAATAATTGTCAAGAGAAATCACTTTCTCTCCCTTTTCTAATAATTTTCGGCACAAATGCGAACCAATAAATCCGGCTCCGCCGGTTACTAAAATAGTTTTATTTTTAAACTTATTATCACTCATAATTTTATTTATGGAATAGGTTAAAACCAACTCTATCTATTAGTGCTTTTTTATTTAACTTATTAAATTATATTGATTGAAAAATGCTTAATATTTTAATTTTGATTTTTGATTTTTGATTTTTGATTTTTCAATCCCATCTCCTTTTTATATCCTTCCAGCCAATCAGGCAAATCAACGGTTGGCTCCCAGTCAAGCAATTTTTTGGCCAAACTATTATCGGCCAAGGTTTCTCTGGGTTCAATTCGGGGAGGAATATCTTTAGTCGGTCCGCCAATCATCCGCGCCAGTTCATTTACGCTATAATTTTTACCCCGGCCGATATTAATAACCTCCCCTCGGCTAACTTTATTACTTTCCGCCGCAAAGATATTAGCGCGCACTACATCAACTACACTGGTAAAATCGCGCCTTTGTTCGCCATCGCCAACAATGGTCATCGGTTCTCCGGCCAAGCGCTGCCTGACAAAAATGCCCATAACCAAACAATAAGCTCCTTTTAAGGCCTGCCGCGGACCATAGACATTAAAATACCTTAATGACACCGTGGGCAGTCCATATATCTCGCTAAATAAACGGCAATACAGCTCACCTACGTATTTTTGCAAACCGTAAGGGCTTAGCGGCTGTGGCCACATATCTTCCCGTAAGGGCATCTTTTCCTGCATACCGTAAGCAGAAGAGGAGGCGCTGTAAACAACTTTTTTAACTTTAGCATCACGAGCCGCTACTAAAACATTTAGGGTTCCGTTTAAATTTATATCATTAGCTTTTATTGGATCTTCTATTGATGGCTGGACTCTGGGAAAAGCAGCAACATGAAAAACAAAATCAATTCCGGTAAATAATGATTTAATTTTCTCCAAATCCCTAATATCAAACTGATAAAATTTTGCTTTAGGATTTATATATTCTTTTTTGCCGGTTGTTAAATTATCAATCACAATAACTTCATCACCACGGCGAATTAATTCATCAACTAAATTAGAACCGATAAACCCAGCTCCTCCAGTTACTAAACATTTTAACATATATTCTTTTTTAAAATACTTTTTATATAAATCATCTTATACAAACTAACTATTTCTCGGGCATAAGCCCTAAGCTCGAACCTATATTAAACTCTAAATCCTAAGCTCTAAACCCTAAATAAACTCAAATGCACAAAATCCAAATTATCTAAATAGTTTAAAACATTTGAATATTAAAATTTAGAATTTATTTAGGATTTAGGATTTACTGCTTAGAATTTATTAAGTTTTAGATTAATATTTAAACAAAAAACAAAATTTATCAGATTGAGATAAAAAAATAAGAACATAACATAGATTATATAATTCGTATATTCGTAACAATTCGTAATTCGTAGAATTTTATTTAAATTAATCCTTGCTCTTCTAAAATTCTTAAAGTCCCTAAAATTTTAATATCAACTTTAAAATTTTTGTGCTTCTTAGTGCAAAATTCCACTAATTTTTTTATCGGCACTTTAATTACTTCAATCTCTTCGCTGTCATCGCTTTCCACATTATCAAAGCCGATGTATTCAACCTGTGGGGCATAAAAAACAGTCAGCTCGTCGTTAGTCATCCCGGAATTGAACGGTCCTTTATGTATAAGTAACAATCGAGACGCTTGATAGCCCGTTTCTTCCAATAACTCTCGGCGAGCTAGCATCTCTAAGCTTTCATCCTTTCTGTCGGCTAACCCAGCCGGTAATTCTATCACATATGATTCTAAAGGAAAACGAAACTGCTTAATTAAAACTAGCTCCCTGTCTTTAGTAACTGGAAAAATCGCTACGATCTCGGTTGCAGTTGTTCTTTCCGCGCATTCCCATGTAGATAAAGCTCCTTTTTTGTTTGTAAATTTCTTACTGACAATTCTTATAAAATTACCTTGCCATAATACTTTTTTGGAAAAAACTCTCATATCTCTTCTTCCTGTTTTTTAATAATATCTTCCCCGTAAACTCCAGCCAGTAAATCTATGTCCTTTTTTGATTTAAGCAGTAAATCTATATTCTTCTCTTCAATTGCTTTCAAAAGGTTTATCCCTAATTCATCTTCAATTTCTTCTTCGTATTTTTTTCTAAAAGCGGCAAAATCTTTTATAAAACAATGACCACCGGCTCCCCGACCAGACTTATGAAGTGGTTCAAGATGATAATCATTTGTTTTCAAGCTCGCAACCGCTTCACCGCCGATTGTGCCGCTTTTATGGAGCGGATACAAATGGCTGGGGCCAATACGCGGATCAGCCGACATTGCCTCTTTGATAATCTTATAGTCAACTCCCATCTTTTCAGCCAAATCATAAAGCAAGTTGATATATAAAACCTTAAAATAAAACCAACAATTGCCGCTGTATTTAATTAGTTCTGCTTCTTTTGCTTTACAAATTAACTCAAAAGGCGCTTTCGGCAAAACAGAAATCACTTCTTTTGCCCGTTTCCTGTATTCATCATCCTCGACAGGAATACCGACAATATTACGCAAAGGATTAGCTGCATCATAAGCAGCGCGTGACTCGGTTAGAAATTCCGGCGAATGGAGCACAAAAATGTCTGGATTATCTCTTTGAACTGATTCGGTCGTCCCGGGTAAAATGGTTGATTTTATAACTGCAATTTTTCCCTTCCCCACTTTTTTGACCACCTTACGTAAAATACTATCATCAAACCCGTCCGGAGTAGTCGGCGTGGGTACGGCAATAAAAACAATATCACACTCTTTAATTTTAACGCCATTATTTATATAGGGCTCCTCCAAGCTATAACGAATTATCTCATACCCCCTGTTTTTAAAATCATCAGCATAATGCCTGCCGATCCACCCCTGGCCGATAAAACCGATTTTTTTATTTTTCATAATAAAAATTCTTTAAAATAATAAAATTAATAAAAGAAAAAACTCTAAGTCTTATTTAACTTAGTTTATTCCGTTCACATAACTTGATTTTATAAAAATCAAGTATTGATATATTATAAGCTATAAGTTATTATTAAATAAAATAAGATTAAAGTCAACAAAAATAATGAAAAAAATATTAATTATCATAACTAAAGGCGAAATTGGCGGCGCCCAGGTATCGGTTTTAAATTTGTCCCGGGAATTAAAATCACGCGGCGCTAATATTACGATTGGTTTTGGTCAGGGTGATTTTTTAGGAAGTGAACTTAAAAATAATACTATCCCTTTCTTCAAATTTAAACAGCTGAAAAGAACGCATAATCCTTTATCTAACTTATTGTTTGTCCTGGAAATTAAACGCTATCTGAATAAAAATCATTTTGATGTTATTCATATCAACAGCTCTAACGCTCTCTTGGCCGGCTTAGGCGCTAAAATGTCCAAAGCTAAACCTAAAACAATTTTTACCTTCCGGGGACTTTCTCTTTTGGATAAAAATTATAAAAAAAACAGACTGTTAAAAATCTTCTACTATGCCTATTTCAAACTTTTTCTTTGCTTCATCGACGAGCCGGTTTTTGTCTGCCAACAGAATCTATCTACTGCTTTAAAAACAAAAATAGTAAAAAAAGGAACAGTAATTTATAACGGCCTTAATCCGCAAAATTTAAATTTTTTAAACAAAGAAAGTGCCCGGCAAAAACTTTTTTCTTCAGCCCAAGTCTTAAATCTTCACCGCCTCGGCGGGATCCCACCCACAAAAAATTATATAAATAAGTGGCGGGAAAAATCTCAAATTTCAAATTTTATTCTCGGCTCTATCGGCCGTTTATGCTATGCTAAGAATTATGAATTTTTGATTAACATATTTCCGAAAATATTAGAAATCAAAAAAAACGCTGTTTGTTTTATTATTGGACAGGGAGAAAATGAAAAACAATATAAAAAATTGGTTGACAAACTAAATTTATCAGATAAAATCTTTTTGCTTGGCAAAATCCCGAGGGCCTACCAATATCTTAAGGCTTTTGATTTGTTTGTGCTTCCTTCAAGATACGAAGGCTTATCCATTACCTTAATTGAAGCTTTAATGGCTGGAGTGCCGATTTTAACAACTAAAGTCGGGGGTAACTTGGAACTTCTTAATAATTCATCTCATCAGCTTTATGAACTGGATAATGAAATAGATTTTCTGGATAAACTAAAAAGGATAATAGATAATAAAAATCTACAGCAACAACTTAAGGAAAATAATAATCATTCAGCCAGTGTATTTAATTTAGATAAAACCGTAAAAAAATACTTAGCAATTTATGAAAAATAATTTAACATTTTTATGTGCGGCATTGTCGGTAGAATAAACTTTAATAAAAAAAAGGTTGAGGAAAACGAAATCAAAAAAATGATCGCGGCCCTTGCTCACCGCGGTCCGGATGACTCTGGTGTTTTTATTGACCAAAATGTCGGCTTAGGCCACCGTCGTTTAGCGATTATTGATCTATCCGCCCGAGGCCACCAGCCGATGTCTGACAACGAAAATAAAATTTGGCTGGCTTTTAATGGCGAAATTTATAATTTTTTGGATTTAAGAAAAAATTTAGTCAAGGAAGGTATAAAATTTAAATCGAGAACAGATACGGAGGTAATAATTTATCTTTATAGAAAATATGGCCTTGATTTCCTGTCTTATCTCCGCGGCATGTTCGCTTTAGCCCTTTGGGATAAAGATAAAAAACAACTAATATTAGTCAGAGACCGCTTGGGTCAAAAACCTTTAAAGTACTATTTTGATAATAATTGTTTTATATTTGCTTCAGAATTAAAAGCGATTTTGCAGGCAAGGGAAGTTAAAAAAGAGCCGGATTGGGAAGCCGTTGATGAATATTTAACTTATAAATATGTCCCCGACCCTAAAACCGGCTTTAAAAATATCTATAAACTGCCCCCGGCCCATTACTTAATAGTCAAGGAAGACGGAGTGCAAATTATGCAAAGATACTGGCAGATTAATTATAAAAATAAACTGGAGTTGTCAGAGCCGGCTTGGGAGAAAAAAATAATAGACAAGCTAACCGAAGCGGTCAAATTAAGATTAATCAGCGATGTACCCATTGGCGCTCATTTATCCGGAGGCATTGACTCCGGTTTGATTGTGGCCTTAATGGCGCAAGAAATGCCGCAAAAAGTAAAAACCTTTTCTATCGGCTTTAAGGAAAAAAAATACAACGAGCTTCCCTTTGCCCGAATGATAGCTAATAGATATCATGCCGACCATTACGAATTAATTATTGAGCCTAATGCCGTGGAAATACTGCCAAAACTGGCCTATCACTATGAAGAGCCTTATGCCGATGCCTCGGCCCTGCCTACTTGGTATTTATCAGAAGCTACCAAGCAACATATGGCCGTAGCTTTAAATGGCGATGGCGGAGATGAAAACTTTGCCGGCTATGAGCGCTATAATGCCATGAGACTGCACGCCCAGCTTAAAAAAATACCGGGTAAAAATATAATAAAAGTATTAA
>CAZXKB010000067.1:0-2475 GCA_964641285.1 uncultured Gammaproteobacteria bacterium
AAGGCGGGAGGCGTTAAAAGCCGGGTAAAAACCGAAGAAGATGCCGACCAGAACCGAAAAGGAAAAACCGATAATAGGCCCGGTAATAGAGGCAGACATAGTTAATATGTTTAAATTAGAGAGAATTGGTATCGCGATTTGGCCAACAATAATACCAATCGCCCCGCCGATCATAGACAAAATAATTGATTCAAAGAGAAACTGGCTCAAAATATCCAAGCGCTTGCCACCAATCGCTTTAGCAATGCCGATTTCCTTAGTGCGCTCGGCCACGGTCACGAACATCACGTTCATAATGCCAATCCCGGAAACCAAAAGCGTAATTGCGGCAATGGCGGTTAATAATACAGTCATAAGCTCGGCTGACTCCTGGGCCGCTCCCACCATAGAACCAGCGTCCATAATGTTAAAGTCATCCTCCTGACTGATTTTCAGCTTATGTTCCTCTCGTAAAATTGCAGTTATCTCCTCGGTCGCAGCTTCAACGGTATCGATTGAAGTCGCTTCCATGGTTAACATGGTCATCCCACCAGTACCGAGAATACTCGCTTTAGCGGTCTGGTAAGGAAGGTAAACGGTTTCGTCTTTGCTAGTACGGCCCATACTCCCGCCGGTTTCGGCAAAAACACCGATTACTTCCACTTTTTTGTTATTAATAGTAATGGTTGTACCAATAGGATCCTCATTATTATCATAAAGTGCCCCTGCTATATCACTGCCTAACAGTGCTACTTTGGACTTGGCCTCCATTTCCCCTTCCGTAAACAACCGACCAGCTGCCGGCTCTAATTTGGAAATAATAAAAAAGTCCAAATCTGTCCCCATAATACCATATGAATCACTGGCTGAACCATATGAAACAGTACCATTGCCCTGGATTGCGCCGGTTACGGTTTCTATATTAACGGCCTTTTCCCTGATTGCTTCCGCATCTTCAATTTCAAGCTTTGAACTAGCCGTTGCCCCCCGACCGAACATCCGCATCACAATAATGGTCTTCGCCGATAAACCGGCAAACTGATCATCCACAGCCTGCTGAGCGCCCTGACCTATCGCGAACACGGCGATTACGGTAGAAACACCAATAATAATCCCAAGCATTGATAAAATACTCCGGCTCTTTTTTGTCAGCAAGGATTCAAATGACATTTTCACAATTTCTAACCACATATTATTAAAAAGTAAACAACGGACAATAAACGATAGCTAACAATTCTTTGCTTTCCGTCTTTCAATAACTGCCCGTCAATTTATAATTATGGTCCATAACCACGCCATCGCGCATATATATTATCCGATTAGCGAATTTAGCTACTTCAGAGGTATGTGTTACCATGACTACAGTCCGGCCTTGTTGTTTTAGTTTAGTAAATATATTCATCAGTTCATAACCAGACTTTGAATCCAAAGCGCCGGTCGGTTCATCCGCTAAAATAATTTCCGGATCATTTATTAAGGCTCGGGCAATGGCAACCCGCTGCTGCTGGCCGCCGGAAAGCTCAGTAGGTTTATGGCTTATGCGATCGCCGATACCCAATGACTCCAATAGCTTCTTTGCCTTGGCCTCCCTTTCTTTGCTCTCAACTCCAGCGTAAAGAGCCGGCAAAGCTACGTTTTTTAAGGCAGTTAAACGGGTAAAGAGATTAAACTGCTGAAAAATAAAGCCCATCTTTTTATTGCGAATAAAAGCCAAAGTGAAATCATCCCTAACCGTACCGATATTTTCTCCGGCTAAAAAATATTTACCGTTTGATAAAGGATGCAGGCAACCAATAATATTCAAAAGAGTAGTTTTCCCACTTCCTGATTCACCCATAATAGCAACAAACTCGCCCTTTTTTATATCTAAATCAATCCCCCTTAATACAGGGATTTCTTCGTCGTTAGCCAGAAAATACGATTTATGTACCTCCTGCATTTTAATTTCTGTATTATCGCTCATAATTTATTAAACAGATACAAATTACAAATTTATCACAAATATACAAATTCTGTAAGTAGCGGCTAACCATAAAAAAACAATTTATACAGTCTGAAATTTGTATTTGTGCATTTGTATTTAATTTGTAATTTGTAATATTTAATATAATATCCTATCTCCCTCATTTAAACCGCTAATGATTTCCACATTATCCCCGTCGGTAAAACCGGTCGTAACCGGCGCCCATTCACCGCTCACAAGCTCAACTGAGGGTTTGCCAGCGACATTTCTGACTGCTTCTACCGGAACGGTCAAGACGTCCTTAACTCCGGCCGTGACAAAATCCACAAATGCGGTCATACCTTCCCGGATCGGATGATTAGCAGAGTTATCCAAAATAACTCTAACCAAATAGGTAACAATGCCGCTATTATTAGTTTCGGAAGTTAAGGAAATAAAACTTATTTCTCCCTCCAATTCTAATTCGTCTAAAGCGTCAAAAGTGGCATAAGCCTTTTGCTCGTCTGCCAGCTTATTGATATCAGCCTCTTCCA
>CAZXKB010000068.1:0-2534 GCA_964641285.1 uncultured Gammaproteobacteria bacterium
ATTATTCATCGCTTCCAGATATTCCGGATACCAGGCATTATCACTGTCCAAATAAGCGATAAATTTACCCCTAGATTTTTTTAGCCCGTAATTTCTGGCCGCTGGGGCACCAACATTTTTCTTCAATTTGAAATATTTAATTCTGGGATCACTGAATTGTTTGACTAATTTTTCTGTTTCATCTTGAGAATTATCGTCAATAATTAATAACTCAAAGAACGGATAGGTCTGGTTCAATACAGATTGAATCGCCCGCCACAATATATAACAGCGGTTATAAGTTGGGGTAATTACCGTAAAAATTGGCTCATAATTTTTCATATATACATATTTTAGCAAAAAGTAAAATATTAGCAAATAAATAACCGCGGGCATGACCACGCCCACGGTTAGTTTGTTTTTTAAACTTTTAATTTTTAGTAAAAAATCCTCTCTCCTAGTTCATACTGATCGCCAATATTCTGGCGACAAACCAAGCGATTACCATTGGCATCTTCCTCCGGGATGACTCGAACTATGCAAGATTTATACGCCTTAATTAATTTATCTTTTAAACTTCTAGCTACATCAGCTCTTGCTGAGATTGACTTATAACCTGAATTCGCCATAAGATAACATATTCTTGTTCCGTCAGAATAAAATCCTATCTCTTCGGAATAACCCATCCCCGAAGGAATTATAGTTATTTTATTCTTTTGTAAATAATCAAAATCAATTTGCATAGGCTCGCCTTTTTTGTATCTTCTGAAAGGATACCCTGGATATTCTTCGCCCGGCCCTGGCCCAGTAAACAGACAAAGTGAAATTACTAAATGATTTTGGCGTATCACTGGTTTCACTTTATCCAGTTCACCGGTAAACATAGCAATTACAAGATCGCTAAAATTATCAACTAACCTCATAGCTACCGGACCCTCCGGCTCTCCTATCCTAATATTTATTTCATTTACAGTAATATGATACCACCCATCATTATAATTTATAATGCAACCCGGATAAATAATACATGGTCTCAATATTCCAAGCCTTTTCATTTGTTCAATAAAAGGCAGAGCGATTTCATTTCCTACTTGTTCAAATAATTTTGAAGTTTCAGCTGGGTGAGGACCAATAGCTCCCAATCCCCCCGTTATTGGATTATCCGGCCCTAATGGGGCATCATAACGCTCGGGAAAATCCATAGTCGTCGGCAATACGCAGTAATTACCATCTATATCAATTGGGATTAAAAAGCTTATTTCTGAACCGGCTCTCTTTTGCTCTATAAGTATTGGCCATTTCCCCTTGTCTCCAAACTTTGCAGAATATTCTTCGGCATAATCTTTAATTAAACCATCGTATACCATTGGTATATCCCAGTCAGTATTAATAATCCGTGCCCCTTTGCCGCCAGCACTATACGGATACTTAGGTACGGCCCCACCGTAATCGCGAAGAAATCTTCGGCATATTTTGTTGAATTCTTTATAGTCTCGTAAATCAATAGTTGTCCAATTCGCGGTCTTTATACCCACTTCTTGGCATAATTCTTTACAAGCAATCTTATCTCCTTCTACATATGCACTTTTTTTGACAAATCCAGCTATTTTATCACCAAATCCAGCGGCAATCACTTCGTCAACTACACCATCAAATTGCAAAGCCTCTGGCATGGGAATAAGATAATCAATCTTCCCGTCTTTAAATGCCTGGATGATTGTCTTGACATAATCAGAAGTCTTTGTACTATTGGTTTCTATGAATCTAAGAGGGTATCCCATTTGTTTGACATAACGCTTCATCCCAGGCATGCCCCGCACAATTATGCCTTCGTGGCCGCCAAAATGGGCTGACAGCGCGCCCCAAAATGTCCTGCCGTCTGTTCCAGCAAATGCTATTTTTGCCATTTTCTCTCTCCTTTCTTAAATTAAAAATTAATTCCCCTACTTACAATATACCTTAAAATCTGATACTTTTAAAGAACAAAAAAACACTCAATATTATCTCCTCCCTGAATGTTTTGAAAACAATTATTTATTTTTTATATCTTTTCTTGTTTTAACAATAAAATCAAGTTATAAAATATTAAAGGTGGGGTTAAAAGACCCACCTATGTTGAAAAATATTAAATTCTTACCTCCTTTTCCCTTGCGTTGATTTGACCTACTTTGCAGACAGGATCAGTCCGCTTTTTGCGAAAGTCTACCGTGCAAATCTTTAGTAAAAATTTCTGCCACCGACTTCTTTTCTTTTTCATACTTTAGCTCCTTCTTTATTTAAGCGTCTTATTTTAAGATTCACTATAATTTTCCAGCTTTTATACTATATCTTATATTTTTCATTAAGTCAAAATAAAACTCTAAATTATTTAAACTGGCTAACCGCTGGCCCAAAGGCTCGCCTATTTTAAATAGATGATGCAGAAAAGCTTTAGAATACTGCCGTAGTTCCGGTAATTTACTTTCTGGATTAATCTGGCTAAAATCTTTGGCAAACCTTGACCGGATAATATTTATTGTCTCATAATACTTTGGAAATTGGAAATTGGAAATTGG
>CAZXKB010000069.1:0-5288 GCA_964641285.1 uncultured Gammaproteobacteria bacterium
AAACGATATTATAGATTATATGCGCCAAGAGGCTGGAAATGATTGGCCTGAATTGCGCAATGAAGCTATGGTTCTGCTCCAGGAAGAGGCTCGCCTGGAGGAGATTGTCAGATTAGTCGGGATTGACGCTTTATCTGAAAAAGAACAGTTAGTCCTGGATACAACCAAGTCGATCAGAGAAGATTTTCTGCACCAGAATGCTTTTGACAATGAAGATACTTATACTTCGCTAAAAAAACAATATTATATAATTAAGACGATTTTAACTTTTTACCACGAAGGCGCGGTTGCCTTAAATAAAGATATAAAGCTAAATGATTTATTGTCCCTGGCGGTTAAAGCGAAAGTTGTTAAGTGCAAATGGATAAAAGAAGGGCAATTTGGCCAGTATGAAGATTTAATCAAAGAAGTAAGAAAAGAGGTTAGGGGGCTTTATAGTTAGAGGTAGGTTCGCTGACGCTCGCGAAACTTGTAGAAATTTGTTCATTGTATTTATTTTAATAATTATTTTTTGTTTAAAAAGAAAAATATGCGAAAAGAATATAAAACAATTAGAGAAGTAGCGGGGCCATTGATGATAGTGGATAAAGTTAAGGATGTCAAATACGAAGAGTTAGTAGAAATAGAGCTGCCGGGAGGAGAAATTAGAAGAGGGAGGGTACTTGAAGTTGACCAGGATAAAGCCGTGGTGCAGATGTTTGAAGAAAGCAGAGGCATTAATTTAAAAAAATCCAAAGCCAAATTTTTAGGCAAAACTATGAAAATTTCAGTATCGGAAGAAATTCTAGGCCGTATTTTTTCCGGCGCCGGCAAGCCAAAGGACGGGAGACCCGAGATAATTGCCGAGAAACAGCTGGATGTTAATGGCGCCCCGATTAATCCTTATTCACGCAATTTCCCCAACGATTTTATACAGACCGGAATTTCTTCCATTGATGGCATGAATATTTTGGTGCGGGGGCAAAAGTTGCCTATTTTTTCCGGCGCCGGTTTGCCGCATAGCGAAGTTGCGGCTCAGATTGCCCGCCAAGCCAAGGTAACCGATGATACGGGCTCGCAGTTTGCCGTTGTGTTTGGAACCATGGGCATCACTTTTGAGGAAGCCGAATATTTTATTGACCAATTTAAACAAACAGGAGCTATTGAGAGATCCGTGCTTTATATTAATTTGGCTGACGATCCGGTAGTAGAGAGGATTACTTTGCCCCGTATTGCTTTAACAACAGCGGAATATTTGGCTTTTGAAAAAAATATGCATGTCTTAGTGATTTTAACCGATATGACTAACTATTGTGAAGCCTTACGGGAAGTTTCAGCTGCTCGCAAGGAAATCCCCGGCCGCCGCGGTTATCCGGGCTATCTATATACCGATTTATCAACTATCTATGAGCGAGCGGGCCGTATTAAGGGCAGAGATGGTTCTATTACTCAAATCCCGATTCTTACTATGCCCGAAGATGATAAAACTCACCCTATTCCCGATTTGACCGGCTATATTACCGAAGGCCAGATTATTCTTTCACGCGAACTGCATCGTAAAGGCATTTATCCGCCAGTAGACGTTTTGCCTTCTTTGTCTCGTTTAGCGCAGAAAGTTTGGGGCAAGGGCACTCGTGAAGACCATGGCGATTTAGCCAACCAGCTTTTTTCCGCTTATGCCCAGGGCAAGGAAGCCAAGGAATTGGCGGTAATTTTGGGCGAAGCGGCTCTTTCTGACACAGATAAAAAATTCTCTAAATTTGCGGATGAATTTGAAGATAAGTATATTCGCCAAGCTTTTGAGAATGATAGGCAATTAGAAAAAGAGACCCTGGATTTAGGCTGGCAGCTGCTGTCTATTCTACCGCGCGAAGAACTAAAGCGGGTCAAAGAGAAACATATTGAAAAATATTTACCGAAGAAATAAATTTTATTATTTTTTATATTTAGAATATGGCAATATTAAAAATAAATCCTACCCGCATGGAGCTGATCAAGCTTAAGCGCAAGCTTGCAACCGCCAGGAGGGGCCATAAGCTTCTAAAAGAAAAACGCGACGGCTTGATGAAGGAATTTATGGCCATTATTAAAGATGTAAAAGCTCTCCGGGAAAAAATTGAAAATGAACTCAGGCGGGGTTTTAAAACTTTTCTTTTTGCCAGCGCTTTAATGAGCCGTGAAGAAATAGAGGAAGCCTTGGTTTGGCCGACCAAGAAGATATCGCTGACAGCGAACACTAAAAATATAATGAGTGTTAATGTACCGGAATTTTGCTATAAGGAAGAGGGCGATTTTTTTTCATACAGTTTGGTTACCACTAGCGCCCAATTTGATGTATCATTAAATATTTTTTCTAAATCCTTGAAAGATTTGGTTTTTTTAGCCCAAAAAGAGCATTCGGCCAAGCTAATGGCGGCAGAGATCGAAAAAACCAGAAGAAGAGTTAATGCCCTGGAATATGTTTTTATTCCCAACATGGAAGAAACAATTAAGTATATTACAGCTAAATTAAACGAGCAGGAGAGATCAGCCATTATCACGGTAATGAAAATTAAAAAAGAGATGGAAAAGCAGGAATCTTTAACTTAAGAAAATATTTATTTAATTTTAGTATAAAATCTATTTAACCCGCCTTAAAATTTATATATTTTTAAAATATTCTTGACAAGGAAAAAAAATAAGTTTAAAATATAATGTGTATTATAATTAGCACTTAAATAGCAAGAGTGCTAATTTAAATTTAATTTATAATTAAAGTTAAAAAAAGATATGAACATGAAGCCAATCAACGATCATGTGATTGTTAAACCAATCACCG
This sequence comes from uncultured Gammaproteobacteria bacterium, assembly GCA_964641285.1. Taxonomy (GTDB): domain Bacteria; phylum Patescibacteriota; class Patescibacteriia; order Patescibacteriales; family CAZXKB01; genus CAZXKB01. Next base: position 2,798 of record CAZXKB010000069.1, read on the forward strand.
AGGATGAAGTTACAAAATCCGGCATTGTTATTCCGGATACCGTGGACAAAGAAAAGCCGGAAAAAGGAGAAGTAATTGCCGTAGGAGAAGGCAAATTATTGGATAATGGCCAGCGAGCGCCAATGAGCATCAAGGTCGGCGACATTGTGATGTTTAAAAAATATTCTCCCGATGAAATCAAGATTGATGATAAAGAATATCTGGTTATAAGCGAAGGGGATATAATGGTAATACTTGAGTAAATAATTTACAAGTAGCATATTTTTAAAAATTCTAAATACGAAATCCTGAATTTTAAACAAACCTGAATCATCAAAATTCAAATTTTCACAAGAATTTTGAAATTGTTTAGGATTTAGTGCCTAGAGTTTAGGATTTCCCAATTTATATGGCAAAACAAATAATTTATAGCGAGAAAGCAAGAAATGCTTTAAAGAGGGGGGTTGATAAACTGGCGGATGCCGTTAAAGTTACTTTAGGTCCTAAGGGCCGCAACGTAGTGATTGACAAAAGCTTTGGCGCTCCCACTATTTCCAAGGACGGGGTAACCGTAGCCAAGGAAATTGAGCTGGAAGATAAAAATGAAAATATCGGAGCGGAAATTGTCAAAGAAGTGGCTTCCAAAACCAATGATACGGCCGGAGACGGGACGACCACCGCTACTATTTTAGCCCAAGCCATGATCACCGAGGGCTTAAAGCTTGTTTCTTCCGGAGTTAGTCCGATGGAAATCAGGATTGGCATGGAAAAAAAGATGTCTGAAATAGTCGGTAAGCTAAAAGAGATGAGCAAGCAGATTTCTTCAAAAGAAGAGATTGCCCAGGTCGCTTCCATTAGCGCTAATGACAAGGAAATAGGCTCTATTATTGCCGAAGCCATGGAATCGGTCGGGAAAGACGGCGTGATTACCGTAGAAGAAGGCCAGTCTTTTGGAGTAGAAAAGGAAGTAGTGGAAGGGATGCAATTTGACAAGGGTTATGTTTCCCCTTATATGATTACCAACCCCGATGCTATGAAAGCGGAATTTGAAGAGCCTTATATTTTAATTACAGATAAAAAGATTTCCTCTATCCAGGAAGCTTTGCCTTTACTGGAAAAAATGGCCCAGGCCGGCAAGAAAGATTTAGTGGTGATAGCTGAAGAAATTGAAGGTGAGGCTTTGGCCACTTTTGTCGTTAATAAATTACGCGGGACCTTTAACGTTTTAGGGGTAAAAGCTCCGGGTTTTGGCGACCGGAGAAAAGCGATGCTGGAAGATATTGCCATTTTAACTAACGGCCGGGTAATTTCCGAGGAAGTTGGCTTAAAACTGGAAAACGCGGAAATTGATGATTTAGGCCAGGCGCGCAAAGTCGTATCCTCCAAAGATGATACCACCATTGTGGAAGGCAAAGGCGACGCTGATAAAATTAAAGGCAGGGTTGAGCAAATTAAAAAGGAAATGGACGCATCCGATTCCGATTTTGATAAGGAGAAATTACAAGAGCGTTTAGCTAAGTTAGCCGGCGGAGTAGCGGTTATTAAGGTAGGAGCGGCTACAGAAACGGAAATGAAAGAAAAAAAGGATCGCATTGAGGATGCTTTAAATGCGACGCGAGCAGCCGTGGAAGAAGGGGTGGTTCCTGGCGGAGGCCTGGCTTTAGCCCAAGCCGGACAGGCTTTCAGGGAATTAACTGACGGAAAAGAAGATTCAGCCGGAACTAAAATTATTGACACAGCCATTTTAGAGCCGATCAAGCAGATTGCGGCTAATGCCGGCAAGGACGGCTCTTTGGTTTTATACAATATTATTGAGAAAAATAAGAAGGGCGGAGAAAATATTGGTTACGATGCTTTGGCTAATAAATTTGTTAATATGATTGAAGCCGGTATTGTGGACCCGACCAAGGTAGTGCGCAACGCCTTGGAAAACGCTACTAGCGCAGCTGTGATGTTCTTGACTACCGAAGCGGTGATAACCGATAAGCCGGAAGAAAAGGGAGAAGCTACTGGCGGCGGTATGCCCGGAGGCGGTATGGGCGGTATGAATCCCGGTATGATGGGGATGTAAAAAGACGCGGATTAAAACGAAATTGAAAAAATAATATAAAGAAAAAAAGAGGTGGAATGATAATTTTTCCACCTTTTTTAATGGTATTAACGTTTTTTCTCCTCCCCATTTGTTATAAGGACTTACCTTCTTTAATCCGAATGTTATCCCGCTCCTTTTGTATGGTTACGGCATCATCGGTGTGGTATAAAATTGTAAAATCCGAACGTTTCCATCTTTCAGGCTGGAGCCACCCTAAAGATTTACCTTTGTGGTCAACTTGTTCCCAGCCTTTGCTTTTCAAGAACTTTTCTTGCTCGTCAGTTGACATTTCCCTATCCGCTTTTAGCAGAGTTGATACTTTTTCGGCTAAATTTATAGGTTTTTCCCCTTTCATAACACACCTCCTTATTTTTGGATTAAAGATTAAAGTCCTGTTCTGATTTTTTAATATTTAATATT
>CAZXKB010000070.1:0-9824 GCA_964641285.1 uncultured Gammaproteobacteria bacterium
CTCGTAAAGGCTCCAGGCGGCATCGGTCCCGTCCGAATAAAGGACATAGCCGGCATCGCCTAAGGCTAAGCGATTCCATTTATTGGCTGAATCAGCTACTAATAAATCTCCTCTGATTAAAGTGCTGGTTGGAGTAACATCGGAATGGGAAACAGAGAGGATAGCATGGGTGGCGGCAGAAGGTGCTCCCCAATATAGATTTCCAGCGGCATCGGTAAGTACTGCTTGGCCTGATAATCCATCAGTTTTGGGCAAGCTCCAAACAATGTTACTATCCATAGAAGTTGTTGCTTTCAAAGCAGCATAAAATTGGCTAGAAGCATCATAAAACCTTACTTCTTGTTGACTACTGATGCTGATATTATCAAATAAAGAATCACCTTCAACTTCAAATTTGTAGCCAGGAGCTGAAGTGGCATTATTGCCAATAACTACTATATGGTTGGTATCAGATGGGTGGATATATAAATTATTACTCGAAGTTGCCCAGGTGCCATTTAAACCGATGCCGGCAATATCAACGGCCCAATATAAACTGCCGGCTGCATCAGTTTTTAAAACATATCCGGCACTGCCATGAGTTAATGGGAAAATATAATCGCCTATTTGAACCCGGCCATCAGCTAAAACCGCTAAAGAGGTCGAGGCTCCTTTTTTAAACTCAACAATTTTACCAGATCCGCTTTGAGTTATGGTTAAAGTTGTTGCTGAAGAGGTGGCAGTAATATCTACTATATTATTAAAGCTCCATTCTCCGGCAATAGTCTCATCTTCAGCTAAAGAAGCAAATTCACTTTCTGCTTTGCCGCCTAATTTAGCAGACTCAAAAGCCTGGGATACAGACGCCAACAGCTTTCTTGGCTGCATGGTTTCAGAGTTAAAGGCCACTTCCAGATATAATGGCTGGTTAAAATTAATTCCAGACAAATCCGTCACTGATCCCAAATTAATATTAATCACTCCCCCCTCTACATAAGGGCGGTTATTAATTGGCTGCCCGTTAATCCAGATTGGTGAACTGCTGGCTACCGTAACGGTATTAAGTCCTGTGTCATAATCAATAATAAGCGCTGCTTCCGAAGTGCTGGCGTTGGTTAAATACTGGCCTAAACGCAAAGTGCTAGTCCCGCTACCAGCAGAATATGTATAAATAATACTGCTGGTGCCTACGGAAACATTGCTAATTGTTCCGGAAAACCTGGTAGTCGCAGTTAAGTCCTCGCTCCAAATAGCACTGCCGCTAGTTGGTGCGGTATAAAGCCCGAAGCTAAAATTATATACTCCATCCGCTACTTCCGTGCCGTCTGTATTTGTCACCTTGCCAGTAAAATTAAGCATGGGATTAATAGCGGCTTTTGCTTTTTCGCTTTTAGCCAATCCAAACAACAACCCGGCCAATATACTTATTCCGATAACTATCTTTATAATTGTCTTACATGGGGATTTCATAAACTATATAAAATTTGTGATTTTTACATTATTTTTTTCATCCAGCTAAATGTCTCTTCAAGTATTCTCATAATAACCTGGATAATTGATTCTTTCTTTTTTGCGGTCATAAAAGTATGGACTTTAGACAAAGTAACATTGCCGCCTGAATCAATACTCTCTACCCGAAAACTGTAAACTATGCCTGGCTTAAATTTAGTAATGACCATCACATGTTCTTTGGTATAATTTGTATTTAAATTGGTCACTTCGGATAAATCAACTTGACTGCCGTGTACGCCTTCTTGATAATAAACTCGAGAAGTGGCTGATTCGTTAGTCAACCAGGAAATAATAGTCTGGATTTTATCGCTGCGATCGAGAAAAACCGTGGAATCCGCTTTAATATGAGATATTATTGGCGGTAAGTCGTCTTCACTGGTGGAAAAACGAGACAAGGCTTCGGTAGCAATATTGCCCTTATCATCAATACTAACCAGTTCAACATTATAATAAGTACCGGCCTCAAATTCATTAACGGTTATTTCGTGAATAATTGACATGGCATTATCTTTAACTGTCTTTGATAAATCAAGGTTTAAAACATTGCCGCGGTAAGGAGCAAATCTAACCGCTGAATCCGACTCTTTGTTAGTTATCCATTTAAATACAGCAGTTTCATTATCAACTACTTGAGTAAAAAAACTGGTAATTTGCAACTCTTCAATGCTGGTTCTAAAAATATGGTCCATAGATCGAGCCATTGGTCCCAGGTTAGCCTTGCTTCTTAACTGATAATGATAAGTGGTATCCGGAATAAGCCCGTAAACAGTTACTTCATGACTGGTGGTTTGTATTTCTGTATTACCCACTACTTGCAAATACGGCTCAGAAGCGCTCGGATTATATTTGTCTTCCGGAGCTATAGCCACTAAGGAATTGGCGCCAATATCTGTGGTCCAAAAAATAGTGGCTTCGGTCGCGCCTATCTCCACCCTGGGCAGACCGGACAAAACCGGAGCCGGAATAAAGCTATATAACTCTTCCGGGGAGTCAATGCCAGCCAGGCCGTCCGGCCCTAAATCACTTATGGAAATTTGAGGAAAAAGCCGGCCTATAAAATCCATAACTCTTTGAGTAGTATCGGCTATTATACCTTCCTCGCCAACTTCTTCTTCGGGCAACAATTCTTCTTCGATAACACCGGCGGTGGTAGTAAAAATTTGATCATCTGAATAGCCGACATTACCCCAGCTATCACTGCTTAAAATCCGAAAATGATATTGAATGTCAGACTCTAAATTAATTAAGGTAACCGCATGCTCGGTAGTTGAAGCCCATTGCCCGTAGGTAGCGCCGTAAGCCCGGTCTTGCCCGTATTCCACAAAACTAGTGGCTGGTTCATCAGTATCCCAACTCATCTCTACTGCATCAGAGGTAATGCCTTTAACTACTACGTTGGCAATATTCGGCGGGTCTTTGTCTGTTTTATCAATTACTAAAATACCTCCGCCACCGCCTCCAGACGGTGACTCTTCCTCGTCTCCAGCCGAGCCGGTAGTGAAATTACGCGCCGTACTATCTGTAGTTATCCCGCTGTTAATACGTTCTGACCTAACTTTATAGTAATAAATGGTATTAGCATTAAGCCCGGTTAGTGTTACACTATGGCTGGTGGTATTTTTTACGCTTGAGCCTTGTTCTTTGCTGGTTAAAAAATTGCTGTCCGTATCATAAATTACAAAATTATCTGCCACTATGTTTGTGTCCCAGGTAACTGTAGCATTTATGCCCGAAACCGAATGACTAACATTGGAAATAATTGGTCCATCAAAAGAATGCATAACAGTTTCATAAATAATATAACTATTGCTTTTCATTGCAGCTTGGGTCTGATTAGCTACAAATACAGCTAAAAGGAAAATGGTGGTGTACTTAATAAATTTCAAACATTTAATCATGTTTTTTAATTTCAGATTATTATATCAAATAAAATTATTTGAAAATCAAATATTAAAAATTTTGTTATTGATTGCCTGCCCCGCAGAGCGGAGCGCGGCCAGAAAAAATTGAACATTGAATTATTGAAAATTATCATCTTATATATTTACGAATAAATTTATTTAAATCACTCTCAAAAACCCGGTAAGTCTTGCGACCAATTCGGGCTGCTTTTAAGTCACCAGCTTCAATCCAGCGATAAACCGTCCGTTTGCTTACCTTTAAAGCTTTAGCGACCTCTTGAATTGTTAAAATGTCGTCTTTACCAAACACTGAATTTCATAAAATAAATTATTATTATCTAAAAAATTATTTAAATAATTTTGTACTTAACAGAAAACAAAAATTAAAAAAAATATTTTTTGTTTCTACCATTAATTATAAATAATTATGTCGTCTATTGTCAATAATAGTTATCCACAATTTATAAAAATATACAATAGTAATCTTTTATTATTTATTGTTTACTATAATTACCTATAATTATCTATAATTTTCTATATATCTTATATATTAACTATTGTCACAAATAAACAACTTTTTCAGCTAATATTAAATAAATTGAAAATTAAAAAATGGCTATCAAACCATTCCATTATACTTTTTTTATTAAAAAATTAAATAATTACATAATTTATGTTTAATAATTCAATCTTTTTTGCACTTCTCTACCTCCTCTTTTTTTTAAAATTTTTTTTACTTACTTTTATTTGCATAATAAAAAATCCTTGCTAAAACAAGGATCAAATTAAAAATTTTTTAAAGTTTTTTGAATTACTTCAAGTTAATACTTTCTCTTTCCTTTTTATCATCAATCCTATTATCAGCCAAAATAATAATACCCCAAAATGCAAACTCCACCACCAATGATCAATCAGAGACATCACGAACAAAGCGACTAATAATGATATTTCATAAATTTTAAAATTATTGTTTTCTACCTTATCTCCAACGCATAACAAATAACGCATAACACATAATAAAAAACTAATAAAAAACAACAATCCAATAACCCCAATTTCAGCCCATATCAACAAAAACACATTATGCACAGGCTGATAAAAATAGCTTGGTTGATTATTAATAGCTTCATCATGAACGACCTTGGTATAATTCCCTATGCCCGCTCCTAATATCCAATGTTTTTTAATTATGCCTTTAGTTAACGACAAAGATTCTATGCGTTCACTATAAGCTAAATTTTCTAACCGGGTATCTTTGGATAATCGCGTTAATACTAAATTTTGATTTAAACTATAAAAAATAAATATTAAAACTCCTGTTATTAAAATAATTTCCAACAATTTTATCTGGCTCAGCCAATCTTTTTTTATAATGGCCAATAATAATATCGTTATTACACCAACCAACATACCGGCCCAAGCCCCCCGTGAAAAGGTCAAAAATAAAGTAGCGACAAGAATAAGCAACAAAAAGTACCACCCAACTTTATCTGGTTGCCAATCTTTTTCTCTAAAAAATAAACAAGGCCAATACTTTTTGTTTTTTATAATCAACAAAATAATTAACAATATTCCTACTACTAATAATCCTCCTAGCATATTCGGATGATCCAATCCGCCATAAGCCCGCAACCATCTTTCGCCAGCTAGAGTTTCTACAACTGACGTACCTAAGCTACTGGCCCGGTGTATAGCCATGCCCAGCCATTTACTGCTAAAGCTGCTCTGCGTTAAAAATTGCCAAATACCAAACAGGGCATGTAAAAAAGTACCAGCTAAAAATGCATACATCAGTTTAAGCCGGCTGTAGCCCGCTTTTACTATTAGCCAAAACAGTCCTAGGCCAAGTAAAAATACTAAATATTTATATACTGCTACCAGCTTGTCTGGCGCTACAAAAATAGAAATAAAAATCATTAATTCTAATCCGGCAATCAACCACCAATAATAATCCAACTTCCAATTTCCAATTTCCAATTTCCAATTTCTAATTTTAGAATATCCAAACAACCCAATTGATATAATTAATACAATATCTATCGCATACAAGCTTATTGTGCCATACTCCCAATAACCGCCGTTTAACTCCCCGGCTTTGATAATCCAGCGGGTTTGTATCGGCAATAAAAAAACCAATAAATAAAGTCCATATTCAATAATTTTATCCAATTTTTTAAACATAAATAATTTAATTACGTAATTAATTACGTAATTAATAACTTATTCATCTTTTGCAGATATTTCTCTCTATACTCCTCTCGTCGGTCTTTAATATGCAGTTTTAATACTTTATTATTAACTATCACTCTGGTATCCTTGTTCATTATATTTTTTAAATTATCCGGCATTTTTTTCAACTGCCATCTTTTAACACTTTGTTCCAGGCCACCAAGCAGTAAATCTACGATGTCATGATAAATTTTAGACAATCCTTGGCCAGCTTGCCGGCGCCGCCCCATTTTAACCGGCTGCCAATTAGGTAAATACTCCTTGAGCCAACTATTGGCTTTAATTAAATTTTCATAAGTACTACCAATATTGTAAATCGACACTAAACTAACTAACCAATAAATAAAATAAATATCGGACTCAAATTTCCAATTTCCGAGTTCCAAATTCCAAGCTTTGTTCCTGCCTAAATTATTTTTGCCGATATTATTATCGCCAAGCATTAACTTCCTTAAATCCATACTCCATTCGCTCATATAAAAATTCAAACATATTTTATTTTTTTCCTTTCCTGGCCGTGGTCGGAGGCCTAATATTTTCATAAATCCGGCGCAAAAAAATCTTGTCAGCCAAACTCTTTTCTTTTCGGCAATAATAAACATATCAATATCACTCTCCTGCTTTAAATTATTGGCGCCGATAATGTTGCTCACGGCTATCATTTTTATCCATGGAATAATTTTAAAAAATTTAGCTACTATTCTAGCCCTCTTAAATTTACAATCACTATAATTATACCGCCTCTTTCTATTTTCTATAATTTTACTTCTTCCAGCTAAATAATAAAATCCTTCTTCTGTTTTTAGTATATTGGCAGCAGTTAAAATATTCTTTATATCAGCCAAGGAACACTTAATTTTACAATATTGCCATAATTCAAAATCAGTCAAAGGGTAATCAAACAAATCAAAAAAAGCAATTGTTTCTACAATTGCCTCCTCGATCTTAACTTCCTTTGTTTTTTGATTAAAGCTCATACTATTTATCCTGTATTATTTCAATCTAATACTTATAAATTTACTCCCTAGTTACTGATTAACCAACCCCTAATCATCAATCTTTGGTTTGTCAACCATTATCGGTTCTACTTTTGACTCGCCGCTAGTAATTTTTACCACATCTTTATCAACCTTCTTAAACTCCTTATAAGCATTATCATAATGGCTAACCGTAGTGGATAAACTTACGCCTAATTTCTTTAGATAATTTTCATAACTTAATATATGCCGGTTTAATTTTTCCACATTAGCCCTGATTAATTTAGCGCTCTCTTCAATTTGCAAGGCCCTAAGTCCCTGCAATACTGTCTGCAGATAAGCCAGAAAAGAAGTGGGGGAAACAATAATCACATGCCGATCTTTAAAAGCATATTCAATTAAATCCCTGGTGCTAATATGAACAGCTCCGACTTTATTAACCAACAAGTCGTAATAAATCGCTTCTGACGGAATAAACATAAAGGCAAAATCCATGGTTTTTTCAGCCGGCTTAACATATTTACTGGCTTCATCTATTCGCAATTTTAAATCCTGCTTAAACTGTTTTTCCAGCTTTTCCCTAGCCTCTGGCTCATTAGTGTTAAGCAATTTTTCGTAATTTTCTAAACTGAATTTGGAATCAATAGGAATTATTTTATCTTTAACAAAAACAACCGCATCAACAATCGTACCGTCTTTAAATGGATATTGCATTTGGTAAGAATTTGGCGGTAAAACATTTTTTAAAGTTTCTTCTAAAAAATATTCTCCTAGCACGCCCCGCTGTTTTGGATTCTTTAAAATATCCTGTAAATTCTGCAGTTGGGAAGAAAAATTAACTACCTGCTTATTGGTTTCGTCTAATTTAGTTAATTTTTCAGTAACATTAGTTATTAATTTTGAGGCTTGGTTAAACTGCACCTGGGTAGCTTTATGGGTTTCTGATAATTTATTATCCAGGGCCTGTCTCAATTCCTTGTTTTGTTCAGCTAATACAGACAGTCTCTCCATCATAGTAATTAACTTTTCCGATTCTCCCAAATCTTTTTTCTTAAATTGGAAATATATTGATATAAAAACTCCTATTATAAGTAAAATTAATAAAATAACATTTATAATTTCCATATTTTTTCCGTTTAAATCTGTTTTAATCCTATGCTAAAAATTGCGTAGGGTTTAGACTGTTTGGGTCAATTTAAAGTATTTTTAGTTTAACAATAATAATTAAATCCTGCAACTCTTGCCATAATTTAAAATTTAAGTTATAATTACTTTTGTTATTTTTCCTTCATTTTTTGTCTTATGGCCAAATTAAATAATACTAACTTAATCAAAATAAAAGGAGCGCGAGTACACAATTTAAAAAATATTAATGTCAACATTCCGCGCAATAAATATATAGTCATTACCGGGCTTTCCGGCTCAGGCAAGTCTTCTCTGGCTTTTGATACTATTTATGCCGAGGGCCAACGCCGCTATGTAGAATCCTTGTCCGCTTATGCCCGGCAATTTATTGGCTTAATGGACAAACCAGATGTTGATTTAATTGAAGGCTTGTCTCCGGCTATTTCCATTGACCAAAAAACAGCGCCTCATAATCCCCGCTCCACCGTCGGCACGGTCACGGAAATTTATGATTATCTACGCCTTCTTTTCGCCCGCATCGGTGTTCCTCACTGCCCTAAATGCGGAAAAAAAATAAAGCCGTACTCATTGGATGAAATTACCAGCCAGGTACAAAAAGAATTTACCAATAAAAATATTATTATTTTAGCTCCCTTAGTCAAGGACAAAAAGGGTGAACATAAAAATATTTTAGAAGGCATTGCTAAAGCCGGCTATGTTAAGGTTCGCTTTGACGGGCAAATTTATACCTTGGAAGAAGTGGCTGATATGCCGGTAGATAAACAAAAAAAACATAAAGTAGAAATTGTTATTGACCAAATGACGGTTGCTAAAAACAAGGAGGACCAAGCCCGCCTATCTGAAGATATAGAAAAAGCTTTAGATTTAGCTAATGGCCTGGTAGCGATATCTCCTATAAAAATGGCTGATAAACAAATTCTGCGGGAAAAAACCTATTCTCAGCTTTTTGCCTGTCCAGATTGCGGTATTAGTTTGCCCGAACTGGAGCCGCGTAATTTTTCTTTTAATTCACCGCATGGCGCTTGCCCCGAATGTTCCGGCTTGGGTACTAAATTGGAAATTGATCCTGATTTAATCTTAAACCCAATTTTAACTATTGCCCAGGGTGCAATCAAGCCCTGGTCCCACAATACGGTTAGCGGCCAAACTTGGCTTATGCGAATTTTAGGTACGGTCGCCGCCAAGCATGGATTTGATCTTAATACTCCAATTAAAAATCTAACCAGAAAACAACTTGATTTAGTGCTTTACGGTACGGGCGATAAAGATTACCGGGTAGAATACGAAAGCGACCGTTTTTCCGGCGAACTAACAACAGAATTTGAAGGTGTGATTCCTAACCTGGAACGCCGTTACCAGCAAACTGAATCTGATTATATTCGCCGAGAAATTGAACAATATATGCGGATACTGGTCTGTCCGAAATGCCAGGGTAAAAGACTAAAGCCAGAAATGCTAGCTGTAAAAATCAATGATTTATCAATATACGATATATCCACCAACGCCATTAATCATGCTAAAAAATTTTTCAACCAATTAGAAAAATCAAATAAACTTTCTGCTCGCAACCATAAAATTGCCCTGCCTATTATTAAAGAGATTAAAGCCCGGCTTGATTTTTTAACTAATGTTGGCCTGGATTATTTAACCGTCAATCGCGCTGCCAATACTTTGTCCGGCGGCGAAGCCCAACGTATCCGCTTGGCTACCCAAATTGGCTCGGCTTTAGTCGGCGTAGTTTATATCTTAGACGAACCCTCTATCGGCCTTCATCAAAAAGATAATAATAAGCTGATTAATACTTTAAAAAAATTGCGTGATTTAGGCAATACGGTAATTGTCGTAGAGCATGACGAAGCTACTATGCGGGCGGCTGACTGGATTATTGATGTCGGCCCCGGCGCCGGGGAACATGGTGGACAAATTATGGCCCAAGGCACTGCTAGCCAAATTAAAAAAACAGCTAAATCAATTACCGGCCAATATTTATCGGGTAAAAAATCAATACCGTTGCCACTTGAATACCATGAGGGCTATGACCATAAACTCAAAATTATTGGCGCTAACCAGTATAACTTGA
>CAZXKB010000071.1:0-3682 GCA_964641285.1 uncultured Gammaproteobacteria bacterium
TCAAATTTTATCAGAGGAACAAGGCCAAGTCGGCGCAGAAAATAATTATTTATGGATAATTGATCCTATAGACGGCACCACTAATTTTTCCATGCATAATCCATTGTGGTCTATATCTATTGCCGTAGCTTCTAAGTCCGAGATTGTTTTCGGCTTAGTTTATGCACCGGTTTTAAATGAATTGTATATAGCCGAAACAGGCCAGGGCATTAAATTAAATAATAAGACAATTTCTGTTTCTAATATTAAAAAGGGTAAAGTTATAAATATTTTTTGTCATGGCGGTACGGAAAAGGATATGAAAAAAGCTATTAAATATTACACTTATCAAAAGATACATGGACTGGATTGCCGCCAATTAGGCAGCGCCGCCTTAGAGTTGGCCTATGTAGCCAGTGGGCGGGTTGAATCCGTTATGATTCCAGGAACAAATTCATGGGACGTAGCTGCTGGTGCCTTGTTAGTTAAAGAAGCCGGGGGAATGGTTACAGATTTTTTTAGCCAAGAGTGGGATCTTAATAGTGTTGACATATTGGCTAGCAATGGTAAGGTGCATAGAGATATATTACAGGTAATAAAAAAGTTATTAGACAATAGCAAGCAGTAAATAGATGGAAAATGATAATGAAAAATGTAAAATTTTAGATTTCAATTTTCAATTTCGCATTTTTATTTTTGCATTTTTCATTTTTATAATATTATTAACCGCTTGCACCAAACAAGCAGATAAGCCTATGGAGCAAAGTTATAAAAATATTAGGCAGCCAGCGGTAGCCGGTCAATTTTATACTGCTAATCCTGATTTGTTGCAGTCAGAAATTAAGGAATATTTAGCCAAAGTTAAAGAAAAGAAAATAGATGCCAATATTAAAGCGATTATGGTACCCCACGCAGGTTATGTCTACAGCGCTCCAGTAGCCGCTTATAGTTTTGAACAATTACAGAATAAAGAGATTAAGACCGCAGTAATAATATGCAATTCGCATACGGCCTATTTTAACGGTGTAGCTATTGATAACAGTGATGCTTGGCAGACGCCATTAGGCCTGGTGGCCATTGATAAGAATTTAGCAGATAGATTAGTAGAATCAGAGGTATCTATAAAGTATAATAGCCAGGCTCATATCGCGGACCATACACTTGAGGTTCAATTACCCTTTTTACAAATTGTTTTGGGTGATGTTCCTTTTTCGCAAGAGCTACGGCGGGCAAGTTTTAAAATCGTGCCCATCCTTTTCGGCAATACCCATGATGATAGCTACCAGAAGTTAGCCCAAGCTCTGGCTAAAAATTTAGGTGAAAATGATATAGTAGTAATTTCTACAGATTTGTCTCATTATCCCAGCTATGAGGACGCCAACAGGATTGACCAGAAAACTTTAGAAATGATCAAGACTGCCGATATTGCCAAGCTGGAAGAATATTTAACCCAAGTAGAAAGCCAGAATATTCCCAACGAACAAACAGTAATTTGCGGTGTTGACGGAGTAAAGACAGTGATAGAGCTGTATAATTTGTTGAGCTGGGACAGGATTGAAATTTTAAAGTATGCCAATAGCGGCGATGTATTAGCAGGTGATAAAGCAAGTGTGGTCGGTTATGGTGCGATCGCTTTTGGTCAAGCCATCTCTGTCTCCTCTTTATCTAAGGAGGGGGGCGAGGAATTACTGTCGGACAATTTATTGAATAAACAACAGCAGAAGGAACTGCTTAATATCGCCCGGACCACGGTAGAGAATTTTGTTCGGGAAGGTCACAAGCCTGATTTTAATGTTCAAGATGAGCGTTTACAGTGGCGAGAGGGAGCTTTTGTTACATTGCACAAAGACGGACAATTGCGCGGCTGTATCGGCCAGATTATTCCGACCGAAAAGCCTTTATGGCAGGTAGTGCGGGATATGGCTGTATCTGCCTGTAGCGAAGACCATCGTTTTAGCCCGGTTGAGGAAAAAGAATTAGATAAAATTGATTACGAAGTTAGCGTCTTGTCCGTTCCGGAAAAAATTGATAAATGGCAGAAGATTGAGTTAGGCCAACACGGCGTAATTGCGCAGAAGGGTTTGCGTGGAGGCGTGTTTTTACCCCAAGTAGCGGATGAAACCGGCTGGAGCAAGGAAGAGTTCTTGTCCCAGCTTTGCTGGCAAAAGGCCGGATTGTCCCCTGATTGTTATAAAGACAGTGAGGTGGAGTTAAAGGTTTTTACCGCCCAGGTGTTTAGCAAAGAGGATATAAGCGAGTAGGGAGTAAATAATTGTAAATAGTAAATAGTAAATAGAGTTTACGAATAGTAAAAATATATTAAAATATAAATAACCATAAATGTGCTTTTCCTGGAGCACAAAAAAGGGAGGTGAAATAATATTTACTAATTTGCCAGGAATTATCCAATCCTTTTTCCCAAAAAAGAAAAGGATTAAAAAATGTATCCGCCTGGAGGTAGTTAGCACACTTATGTTTTTTCCATAAAATGATTTAATTCCTTAAAGGAATTAGCTTCATGGATTGGCCGCAATAAGAACAAAAAATGGCCATCTGCTTAAAGGCAGAACTAAAGAATCCCTCTGGAGCAACAAATTAGGGTCCTGCATGATTTTGCGTTCTACAGGACCTTTTATTTTTAAAAGTAAATAAAGAAGGCGAACAAGCATTTGATCGCCTTCTTTAATAATATGTTTAAATATTTTTATTTTAATACCCGTCTTAGATATTGACCAGTATAGCTTTTTCTGTTTTTAGCTATTTCTTGCGGCGTACCCACGGCTATCACCTTCCCTCCTTTATCGCCGCCTTCCGGACCTAAGTCAATAATCCAATCCACTGATTTAATCACGTCCAGATTATGTTCAATGATTAAAACCGTATTGCCCTTTTCCACGAGCTGGTTTAAAACCTGGAGCAGTCTTTTAATATCATCAAAATGAAGGCCCGTGGTGGGCTCATCCAGAATATAAAGAGTACGGCCGGTAGCGCGGCGGGAAAGCTCGGTGGCCAGTTTAACTCGTTGGGCTTCACCCCCGGAAAGAGTAGTAGCGGATTGGCCTAATTTTATATAGCCTAAGCCGACCTCAAAAAGAGTGGATAGTTTTTGGTAAATAGCAGGAATGTTTTTAAAGAAATTCATGGCTTCTTCTACGGTCATATTCAAGACATCAGAGATATTTTTACCGGTTCCGTCTCTACCATGGTCTTTGTAATAAATTTCCAGAGCTTCTTTATTATAGCGTTGGCCGTGGCAGACTTCGCATTCCACGTAAACATCGGGCAAAAACTGCATTTCAATTTTAACCATGCCGTCACCGGCACAGGCTTCGCAGCGGCCACCTACCACATTAAAAGAAAAGCGGCCGGCCTTATAACCCCTGATCTTGGCTTCAGGCAAAGAGGCAAACAGTTCGCGAATCGGCGTAAAAGCGCCGGTATAAGTAGCTGGATTGGAACGGGGCGTGCGGCCGATAGGAGACTGGTCAATGTTAATAACCTTATCAATAAAGTTAAGTCCTTCAATGCTTTTATACTCGCCGGGTTGGGCCTTAGCCCGATAGAATTTTTGGCTTAAGGCCCTAGCCAGGATATCCGTCATTAAAGTGGATTTACCGGAGCCGGAAACCCCGGTTAGGCAGACAAATTTACCCAGAGGAAATTCCACATCAATATTTTTCAAGTTATACTGGTTAGCGCCAAT
>CAZXKB010000072.1:0-17026 GCA_964641285.1 uncultured Gammaproteobacteria bacterium
AATTTTGTTCAAACTTTAAGAAAGCCGGGATTGAGAGTCTGGAACAATGCTTTACAGGCGATAGATATTAGTCTTAAAGAAAAAGAGGAAAAGGAAATTTCGGAAATAACCCACACGCCAGCCAAGACTTATTCCGGTTCAAGATTAGCCGAGCTGTCTTTAATAGTTGATACGAGGGGAGCTTACCCGGGCGAAGAAGGCGAAGAAAATGGAGAAAAAGATAATCAGAACAAAGTTAGGATAGCTTCGGCCATGGAGACAGATGACAACAATAATAACTTAAAAATACAAAGATAAATTTTAATATTTATGGTTAATAAAAATAAACTGGTTAGAAATAAAATAAATGTTTCCACCCAAAAATATTTAGATATCGCTGAAATAAAAGAGGATACGGTTATTATGCGCGACGGGACCCTGCGGGCCGTGATTTTAGTTTCCAGCATTAATTTTGCCCTTAAAAGCGAGGATGAGCAGAACGCGATAATTTCAGCTTATGTTAGTTTTTTGAATAATTTTGATTTTCCTTTGCAAATTGTCATTCAATCCCGGGAATTAAATATTGACCACTATATTGAGGCTTTAAGAAAAAAAGAAAAAGAACAAACCAACGAACTGTTAAAAATCCAAACCGCGGAATACATCCAGTATATCACCGAGTTTATATCTATGAGCAGGATTATGCATAAACGTTTTTATGTGGTTACCTCATATAATCCCTTATCTGATAAGCAGAAAAAGTTTATTCCTCGTTTTATTGACGTATTAAGGCCAGCCACTTTAATCAAAATGAAAGGAGAGAAATTTTTATTACGCCGGGCAGCATTAACCAAAAGAGTGGAAAATATAATTGGCGGTTTAAGCTCAACCGGGCTTAACGCCGTTCAATTAGATACCCAGGGCTTGATAGAATTATTTTATAATACCTATAACCCAGGCACATCCGCCAACCAAAAAATGGTTGATGTTAATCAATTAAGAACTATAGTATAAATTTTATTTTATATTAAAAGTACTATTTGATATTACATTAATTAGAAAATATTAAAATTTCAAATTACTAATTTTAAATATGTTTAAACCAAAACAAGCCATAGAACAAGAAAAGAAATTAGCTCGCGAACAAGAAAAGCGGGAAAAGCAAGACACAAGAGAAATAAGCCAGTCTCCTGAAATTACCAAGGGATATATCCAAGAAGAGAAAGCCTACCGTCGGGGAATAGTATCAATCAGGGATTTAATTGCTCCAGCCAGCATGAAAATCAGTCCTGATTTCTTAGCATTGGGAGAAAAGTTTGTTAGGACTATTTTTGTTATTAATTATCCTCGCTATATTAGCGTTGGCTGGTTTGCTCCAATTATAAATTTAAACTCAACTTTTGATGTGGCTATGTTTTTTTACCCGGTAAAAAGCGCTATTATCCTCAAGCAGTTAAAGAAGAAAGTAGGAGCATTGGAAGCCCAGATTATTTCTGATGCAGAGAAAGGGGCGGCTCGCGACCCTTTACGGGAAACAGCTTTGCGGGATATTGAGGCGTTGCGCGATGCCTTAACCCAGGGAATAGAAAAGTTTTTTCAGTTTTCTTTGTATGTTACTATTTACGCCGACAACAAAATTGAGTTAGAAAAATTGACCGGAGATATAGAAAATATATTTGGCTCTCGTTTGGTTTTTTCCAAAAAAGTCTTTTACCAAGCCGAGCAGGGATTTAATTCAACCCTACCCCTGGGCAATGACGAGCTTTATATTACATTCAATATGAATTCATCGCCAATCGCTTCTTCTTTTCCTTTTATTTCCAGCGATTTATCCAGCGATGGCGGAATTTTATACGGCATTAATCGGCATAATAACAGCTTAATTTTATTTGACCGCTTTAGCTTGCAAAATGCCAATACGGTGGTTTTTGCCACTTCGGGAGCAGGCAAGAGTTATGCCATTAAATTAGAGGTTTTACGCTCTCTAATGCTTGGAACCGAAGTAATTATTATTGATCCGGAGTATGAGTATAAACATTTGTCAGATGCCGTGGGCGGGACATATATTAATGTTTCCTTGTCCAGTGAAAATAAAATTAATCCTTTTGATTTGCCCAGAGCCATTGGCCAGGAAGCTAAAGCCGGAGATATAATAAGGAGCGCGGTAATTACCACCAAGGGCTTAGTAAGATTAATGCTGGGCGAATTGACCCATGAAGAAGATTCCATTGTTGACCGAGCACTACTGGAAACCTATGCTAAGAAAGATATTACGGCTGACAGTGATTTATCCAAAATTGAACCGCCGATCATGCAAGACCTTCAGGATATATTGGAGGGAATGGAAGGAGGAGCTGATTTGGCCTTACGGATGCGCAAGTATACCCAAGGGACATTTTCCGGACTTTTTAATAACCCGACTAATGTCAAAATGGAAAATCAGCTGGTTTGTTTTTCTGTGCGGGATTTAGAAGACGAATTAAGGCCAATAGCCATTTATATAATCGTTAATTATATTTGGAATGTAGTCCGGAGCAAAATGAAAAAAAGAATATTAGTTATTGATGAAGCCTGGTGGCTAATGCAGCATGAAGACAGCGCTAAGTTTATTTATGCTTTAGTCAAGCGTTGCCGTAAATATTATCTGGGCGTGACTACTATAACCCAGGATGTCAATGATTTTTTAGTATCTCCCTACGGGCAGGCGATTGTTACTAATTCGTCTTTACAGCTTTTATTAAAGCAATCAACGGCCGCTATTGATTTAATTCAAAAAACCTTTGCTTTAACCGAGGGCGAAAAATATCTATTATTAGAGTGTGGTGTTGGCGAGGGTATATTTTTTGCCGGCAATAAGCATGCGGCCATTAAAGTAGTCGCTTCATATACCGAAGACCAGCTGATTACCTCCGATCCCCGGCAGTTATTAGAGATTGAAGAAGCTAAAAAGGAATTCGCCGTTAGCATGGAGGGAGGAGGGGAAAAAAGCGCTAGTAGCCTTGCGAAAGATAAGGAAGAGCAGGATATTAACGATATGGCGATTTAGATTTTCTAGTTTTTAGGCAGTCATGACCGGCTAAATGTTTAATAAGAAGAATTTACATCTATGAACAGAAAAATAATAGGCGTAGTTATAATGTTTTTAGGGGTCTTGATTATGGCCGGTATTATTTATATTTTATTTTTTGATTTTAATATTAATGATTTAATTGACAAGTTTAAGAAGAAGGACATTCCTCAAGAAGAGATAACGCCCCAAAAACAGGAAGAGCTTACTGAGCCGATACTGCCCGTTCAATCTGAAGTAAAAAAGATTATTGTCCATAACGAAGAAGCAGAGAAAAAGGCTGAGGCTACTAGAAGCAAGGCCAGAACGATCAATAAAGATGATTTAAAGCGAATGGCTGCTTCTTTTGCTGAACGTTTCGGCAGTTATTCCAATCAATCTAATTTCAGCAATATTATTGACTTAAAAATATTTATGAGCCAGCGCATGAGGCAGTGGGCCGATGCTTATATTGGCCAGCAGCGCCAGCAAGGGTCAGCGGGTGATATTTATTACGGCATAACCACTAAGGCCATGACCCAGGAAGTAATAGAATTTGATGATGATTTAGGCCGCGCTGCAATTTTAGTCAGGACCAGAAGGAGAGAGGCGGCCAGCTCAACCAGGAATACTTCTAATTTTTTTAATCAAAATATTAAAATTAATTTCATCCAAGAAAAAGGGGCGTGGAAGATAGATAGCGCTACTTGGCAATAGATAAAATATATGTTAAAAAAATCTAAATTACCCGTAATTTTGTTTATTATATCGTCTTTAGCTACTTTTATTGCGGTCGGCATATTATATATAGTATTCAATATTAATTCCAATTACGAAGTTCAACCAACTTATAGTATATCAGAAAAAGATATTTCAGCTGATAAGTATTATTTAAATAAGGATTATAATGAAGGCGATCCATTTATAACTAAGCAGCCAAGCTTAAAAGAAATGTTGGCTGGTCCTATTATAACGGCGATTGATCCCAATATGGGCGACAGAAGCGCTCCGGTGACCATTGTCGAGTTTGCCGATTTTGAGTGCAATTTCTGCTACCAGCAAGAGCAGGTATTCAAACGGCTAATGCAAAAATATAAATATAAGATTAAATTGATCTGGAAAGATTATCCAGCCAGTGATGAAAAATCCATATCATTTCAGACGGCGATAGCGGCTCGTTGCGCCCAAGCCCAGGATAAATTTTGGCCTTATCATGATTTTCTTTTTGACAATAATAAAAAATTAGGTTCGGAAACATATTACGGCATAGCCAAATTGCTTGATTTGAATATTAATGCTTTTAAGGAATGTTTTGAAAATCCGGATAAAGCCAGCAAGTTGATTAACGATAATATTAAAGAGGCCAATGCTCTTGATATCGGGGGAGTGCCTTTTATCTATATTAATGACCAGGAAGTAATGGGAGAGATAAGTCTGGAGGAATTAGAGAGAATAGTGAAAATAGAGCTTAATAAAATGGATAATTAAGTTGGAGCTAATTAGTGACTAGGAAAAAATTATTTTCGATTTATTAGTTGGTTTTTTATAACCAACATTATTTAAGATGTCAAATAAAATTCAAACAGTTTATGTTTGTTCTAATTGCGACGCCCAGTTCGCCAAATGGAGTGGGCGTTGTTTAGAATGCGGCGCTTGGGGAGCGCTCCAAAAGCAGACAGTTGACCAAAAAATTATAGATCAAAAAAATCAGCAAATTAACCCAGCTGAAATAATTGATTTAGCCGGCGTAAAAGTTGAACAGGGGAGAAGAATGAAAACCAATATCAGCGAGTTTGACCGAGTACTGGGAGGCGGTATTATGCCTGGGTCTTTAATTCTGCTTTCCGGAGAGCCAGGCATAGGCAAATCAACCTTGGTTACCCAAATTGCCGAGGCTGTGAAAACAAAAAATCCAGTAATTTATGTCAGCGGGGAAGAATCTGCCGGCCAGATTAAATCAAGGTTTGAGCGCTTAGATATTGATTATCGGAAGATACAATTCATCAGCGAAACCAACGTCGAGAAAGTTTTAGCCAGCATCCAGCAAGCTAAACCGCCTTTGGTTATTATAGATTCAATTCAAGCCATTTATACTTCTTCTTTGCTTGGCGAGTCAGGCAGTATTAATCAAATTAGAGCCAGCGCCGTTAAATTTTTAGAAATTGCCAAAAGAAATAATGTGGCTATAGTTTTGATCGGCCATATTACCAAGGACGGCCTGATTGCCGGACCGAAAAGCCTTGAGCATATTGTAGATACGGTTATATACTTAGAAACCGAGACCGGCCATAATTACCGGATTTTGCGGGCAATTAAAAATCGTTTTGGCTCTATTAACGAGCTTGGTATTTTTGCCATGACCGGCTCTGGGTTTAAGGAAATAACCAATCCATCGGCTATTTTTATCGAGGAAGGCAGGGAGAAAATAAACGGTTCGGTTATCAGCTGTATTATGGAAGGTACCCGGCCCTTTTTAGTAGAAATTCAAGCCTTGGTAACAAAAACCGTATTTGGCTATCCCCAGCGTAAAGCCGCCGGGTTTGATTTAAACCGGTTGCAAATTTTAACCGCCGTACTGACCAAACGGACTAAGTTCAATCTTACTAATCAGGATGTTATTTTAAATATTGTCGGCGGTTTGAAAATTAATGAGCCTGCTCTTGATTTAGCCATTTGCTTAGCTATAGCCTCGTCCCTGCTTAACCAGGCTATTAACCGCCAGACTGTTGTTATCGGCGAGGTGGGCTTGGGCGGAGAAATACGCCAGGTGAACAAACTGGAGCAAAGACTAAAAGAATCGGAAAAGCTTGGTTTTATAAAAGCGATTATCCCTGACAGCAAGGTAAAAACAGGAAAGATTAAATTGGAAAAAATTAAAAATTTAACAGAAATAATTACCTTTTTAACAAAATAATGATTTTACCAAAGTCTTTTTATAATCAGTCTGCTTTAAAGGTAGCCCAGGAATTACTGGGCTGTTTTTTGGTACGGGAAATAGACCTCTCCCTAACCCTCTCCTTAGTAAGGAGAGGGAAGAGTTTGAATAACCTTCCCCTAACCCCTCCTCTAATCAGGAAAGGAGGAGTGAAAAGTATAATGCGTTTTAAAATTGTGGAAACGGAAGCATATAACGGACCGAATGATTTGGCTTCCCATGCCAGCCGGGGCCGGACCGGGCGGAATAAAGTAATGTTCGAGGAGCCGGGAATTATTTATGTTTATTTTACTTACGGTATGCATTATATGCTTAATATTGTTACCGGCCCTAAGGATTATCCGGCGGCGGTTTTAATCAGGGCGGTGGAGACACCCCACCCTAACCCTCCCCTTAGTAAGGGGAGGGAAATTTTAGATATAATAAAGAATATGTCATATAAAACCAATGGTCCTGCTCGTTTGACTAAAGCCTTGCAGATTGATAAATCATTTAACGGTCTGCCGATTTATGTAAAAAAATACGGCTTTTGGTTAGAAAGCCGGAAAGAA
Organism: uncultured Gammaproteobacteria bacterium; assembly: GCA_964641285.1. Taxonomy (GTDB): domain Bacteria; phylum Patescibacteriota; class Patescibacteriia; order Patescibacteriales; family CAZXKB01; genus CAZXKB01. The sequence continues at coordinate 6,512 of CAZXKB010000072.1, forward strand.
GCGATTAAGTCTGGTCAAATAAAAAAAACCACCCGAATCGGTGTTGATTATGCCGGAAAATACAGGGATAAAAAGTGGCGGTTTTATATTAAAGACAGTAAATTTATTTCTAAAAAATAAAGAAGGGCTAACTTTGATTTATCACTTTATAAATAAATCATCGTTAGCCCGGCCTAGGAGGCTAAGAGCTATGGAGATTCCCATAACTTTTTTTGTGAGCATAGAGAGCTCGTACGATGCTGAAAAACTCTCCATACTCCACATGCTCACAAATTTTTATGAGGCTTGGGGCCAGGGAACTATTCGAGTGCTATCACCGAAGTGATCCCCAATCTCGTATCTTATTTCATCCGGGAAAGATTCTCGTGGTAAAATGGAAATGCCAACACCATCTTTCGTGTGTACCATTATAGCCTGGAGATGATCAGGGCAAGTATTCTTAATAAAATCTTGAATTTTTTCCTGCTCTGTTATGCCCCTAAGATGAATTATGGCACGTTTTTTATCATTACTGTCTTTGTCGATTAGTATTTCAATACACATTTTTCCCCTCCGTATTCAATAATGTTTAGAAATTATAACGACGTTTTTGGCAATTTACCACGAATTAAATATATTTATTCTTCATAATCCCCTCCTGTTATGAAAAAAGTTTAAGGTTAAAAGAGCAATTTACCTCCTTTCTTTTTAAAATTTTTTTGAGTTTTTATCTATTTTTAAATTACCAAAATTTGTAAAAGTTGTCAAGGATATTTATTTGAAATTTAGCTAATCTTAAATTTATTCTAAATGAACTGATTTATTTTTTTTCTCTATTCTTTCCTTTAAATCCGGCCAACTGTCTAAAGAAGGGTTTTGGCTGACAATTGTTATAGCTTCATCGCGGGCCTGCTTCATTAACTCGTAATCAAAAAGGGTGGCGATTTTAAACTCCGGAAAGCCTTTTTGGGCAATGCCGTAAACTTCGCCCGGACCCCTGAATTTTAAATCCATCTTGGCTAAGGCAAAGCCGTCGGAACAATCTACCAGAGCCTCTAGTCTTTTTAATGATTTTTCAGCCAGACTATCGGTAAAAAGAAAGCAATACGACTGGTGTTCGGCCCGGCCGACCCGGCCGCGAAATTGATGCAGCTGCGCCAAGCCAAACCGATCCGCGCCCTCAATCATCATAATAGCAGCATTAGGCACATCCACGCCTACTTCCACTACGGAAGTAGTCACTAAAATTTTTATTTTTTTCTCCAGAAAGCCGCGCATGATCGCTTCTTTTTCTCTGCCTTTCATCCGGCCATGGAGAAAACCAATGGCTAAATCCGGAAAAATCTCTTCATTTAATTTTTTAAATTCCTCTTTAACCGATTTAACTCCGAGCTTGTCGGAAAAATCAATTAAGGGGCAAATTACAAATACCTGGCGGCCATTTTTAATTTGCTCTCTGATAAAATCATAAGCCTTGGATCGTTTTTCTTCCGGCACTACCTGGGTAATAATAGTTTTTCTTCCTTTTGGCATTTGCCTGATTATGGATATATCCAGGTCCCCGTAAAGAGCTAGGGCCAGAGAGCGGGGAATAGGAGTGGCGGCCATGGATAAAAGGTGGGGCATAACCTCTCCCCCAGCCTTTCTTCTAGCCAAGGAGAGGGGAGATGACGATTTTTTTACCAGCATTTTTCTTTGTTCAACGCCGAAGCGGTGCTGTTCGTCAATTATAGCTAAGGCCAGATTTTTAAATTCCACTTTTTCCTGAATCAAGGCATGGGTGCCGATAATGATTTTTAATTCACCGGTTTTAATTAACTCCAGAAACTGGTTTTTAGTGATTTTTTCCTTTGTATTTATACATTTAGCGCTTCTGGTTAAAAGACCAATTTTAATTTTTGTTTTAGCCAGCAGTTTACTGATAGAATTAAAGTGCTGCTGGGCTAAAATTTCCGTTGGGACCATTAAAACCGACTGCTTTTTGTTTATAGCGGTATTGAGCATAGCTATAACGGCGACCATGGTCTTGCCGCTGCCGACATCTCCTTCCAGCAAGCGGGCCATGGGCTTGTCTTTGGCAATATCTTTTAAAATTTCCCAAGCCGCTTTTTTTTGGTCATTGGTTAAAATAAAGGGCAAAGAAGCCACAAATTTTTTCGTGTCCTTTTCCTTAAAAGGCATAGTTTCGGCCTGGCTTGATTCCAGCTTTTTTTTAATTAGCTGTGATTGGAGCTGAAGGAGAAAAAGCTCGTTATAAGAAAGGCGGCGGCGGGCCTGCTCAATATCATTAAAGTTGGCGGGGAAATGGATTTTTTTAATAGCTTGATTAAGAGGTAAAAGCTTTTGCCTGTTTTTTATTTCCACTGGCAGCCAATCTTTTATTTGCCGGGCAACGCTCATAGCCTGCTTAATGGCAAACCTTATTTGTTTTTGTGTAATATTAGCGGTTAAATGGTAATTAGGAATTAGGCCTTGGGTATGGACAGGTTGTCCTTGCAAAATTTTTTCATAAGTTGGCGATTTCATAACTAAACCGGAAGAATCATCTTCTGCTTTTCCCGCCAAAGATACCTTATCGCCGGCTCGCAAATTGCGGGCGATAAACGGCTGGTTAAACCAGATTATTTTAATCGTTTCTGTCTGGTCTTTAACCAGGGCTTCGGTAATATACATTCGTTTGCGCGGGCTGCGCTTATTCTGGATTAGCTCAATTTGGCCGACAATATTGGCGTTTTGCCCTGGCTCCAGCTTTTCAATTGGCGTTATCCCGCGAAAGTCGTCATAGCGGAAAGGAAAATAAAGCAGGAGGTCATAAACCGTATTAAGCCCCAGTCTTTTTAAGCGGTTGGCCGTAGTGGCGCCTACCCGATTAATTTTCGTAATTTCAGTATCAAGTGTAAACATAATTATATTTTAGCATATAAAAACCCGGTTTCCAATTGGGAATCGGGTTTCTGGCGCTCTCGGCAGGAATCGAACCTGCATTACAAGATCCGCAATCTTGCGTCCTATCCGTTGAACGACGAGAGCAATTGAACTAAAAATCCCGAATAGTCGGGATTCAAGCTATTAACGGTTAAATATACTAAAGCCACTATAATTTAAATATTTTCGCCAGACTTTCGGAAAGGGGCTGATCAGTCCTCTCTAAATCCTCTTCTAAGTATTTTAACAAATTTTTGCGAATAGACAAGGGGTTCATATCTCCCAAAGGAATAGATAGTCTCGGCTTTATGGCACTTTTAAATTCAAAATATAAATTTTTAACATCTTGCCTGGGTTTATATACAATAGAGAAATTTTTTAATTCATCATAATCATAAAATTTTCTTCCCACTATCACCCCTTCATCGGTTAAACTAACTTTTATCATATCCGGCTCCCGGCTATCATGCAAAATTATCACTAAAGATACGATTATAATAATAACGGCAAAAAGAAAGTTAGCGGTTAAAAATGCAAAAAGTAATAACAGCAAAGCAGTAACTATAGCTATGATATACCATAATTTAGTTCTTTCATGCTTTTCGTATTCAGGCGTTTCCCAGCCGACTATTTCATCTCCTAAATCAATTATCGTTGGTTTTTTTGCCATATTTTTAGTTGACATTTTTGAATTTTTCTTATATATTTATTATAACAAAAGTAATAAAAAAAATAAAGCAAAAGACTAAAATAAGTCTTTTTATTTTGGAAAGGTGGCCGAGCGGTCCCGCCGAGGCGGGACGGTTTGTTAAACTGCTCGGTTGACTAAGCGGGCGGGTTGTATGAGTATATGTTCGTATCGGGGATTACGCCCATTACAAAATATATTAGGAAAGGTGGCCGAGCGGCTGAAGGCAGCGGTTTGCTAAACCGTCGTACGGGTATATGCTCGTACCGGGGGTTCGAATCCCCCCCTTTCCGCGTTTATATTAATATGGAGGGATGCCAGAGTGGTTTAATGGGACAGTCTTGAAAACTGTTGAGCTTTTACGAGTTCCGTGAGTTCGAATCTCACTCCCTCCGCTTTAATGCCAAATTTAAAAATTAAAATAAACAAAATGCACTTTAAAAGAGTGTTTTTTTATCCCTAAAATATCACTTGTTCCAAGTCATGCGTTACGAGTTATGCGTTACGAGTTATGCGTTCCAAGTTGCAAGAAAACCTCTTGATTTTTTCAGAAAAATACGGTAGGCTATGGATAAATAAAAAAGGAATAAATTTGGCCTTTAAAATATCAAAGGAGGTGACCAGATGAAGACGTTCCGTTGCATTAATTTTGAATCTTTAAAGTATAGGATAGACTATGAAATGGATTTTATTGAAAAACATATTAGAAGATGCGAGAAGTGCGGAGGAAAGATGGCCTCTTATTTCGTTAAATCCGTAAAAAAGATAATTGATCAGGATACTAAGGAATTAATTTTTCCTACTTCACCTCTTGGTCAAAGTCTTATAGAAGAGCTTAATGAAATAATTTTTTGCGAAAGCTCTTTTTGTCCTGCATGCAACGCGGACGGCAAGAATGAAGACAAGGACATTGAAGCTGAAGTACTCAGTAGATTATACGATGATTTCGGAGAGGAGGTTTTAGACTGGGGAATATAAAGCAAGGGGACCGATTTTGATTACAATTCAAAACGGTCCCTTTTTTTACACCTCTTTTGTCTCGCTTTGTTCGACACCCTCGCCTAATTAGGAGAGGGGAAGGGGGAGGTAGTCTTGATTTTTTAAGGGGAAAAGAGTAGGGTAAGGATAAATTGATAAGACAAAGAAGCTCTTTATAATTTAGTAATTTTATAAGAAGGAGGTGGATAATGGATATTAATGAACTAAAAGGTTTCTATCACCAAGCAGAAGCGCTTAAGAAGGCGATTGATAATATTAATCTTGAACGAAAAACTTTTACGCGGGAAGCCACAAAAGATATCCGGCAGTTCATAAAATGGATTTTAATATTCTCGACGATAGTGTGTAGCATTATATTTTTTATTGGTTATGGCGAGTCGTATATTTCTAGCATAGGAGCGGCTATAAGTTTATTTGTATTTGTAGAAATTGTAATTTTAATGGTTAGTGTTTTTTGTTTATTAATTATGAAAGATAAAGCACAAAATAAATTTTTCAGGGAATACCCGAAAAAGAAAGAATTATGGAAGTTTCACAGAGAGACATTGAACGTATTAGGTTAGAGTGATAGATATCAAATGTTTCCTTTTCGGCCGGTGACTTTCACTCCGGCCTTTTTTATTTCCACCTCTTCCCTCTTACACCTTTCCCGTCTCACTCCGCTCGACACCCTCTCCTAATTAGGAGAGGGGAAGGGGGAGGGGTAGTCTTGATTTTTCAAGAGAAAAGTTGTAGGGTGGAATTAATAAGCAAGAATATAATAGGACTTTAAAATACAAAGGAGGGGAAAATGGAAATAGGTGTTTTGAGGACAGAGCATGTATCATTGAAGGCAGTCATTTATGAGAAATTACCTACAACCGAGGAAGAAATTGAAGAGTTGGTCAGATTTTTAACCGGACAGGACGAGAATATATTTGAGTTTATTTTTTCTTCAATAAGCAGTCCGGGACTGCAAATACGTACTATACCAATATCCTTTAAAGATGAAGGTTTTTTGGCCGATCAGTCTATCCTCGGATATGTATTTGAGTGGATAAAAAATTACCTGGAACCTAATTTACCTGACCAGTGGGCAATGGGGTCAACCTTTAAAATTTTTTATTTCGGAGGAGAATTTTCGATTCTGGACAGATATTTCATTTTTTTCTTTTCCCTTTCCCGTTTTACCGGCCTTAAAGAATTTTCACTAAAGAAGTTAGGGTCTTTCATGGAAAGGCTGATTGGTAAAAATTAAAAAAAGACAAGTAAGCTGGCTTAGCTTTAAATAAGTAGGCCAGTTTTTAATTTTTATATAAAAGTTATAAGTTATCTGCTTGTGCAGGCAAGCGAGTTATGCGTTATTAAGTGGATCCATTGCTTTTTGTAGAAAAATACGGTAGGGTATGGATAAATAAAAAAGAAAATTCATAATTTAAAATAAAACAATTAAGGAGGATAATAATGGCCGAGCCAGAAAATAAAAAGGTCGTGTTCTTAGAAAAAATGAGGGAAGAAAAGGTTAGAAAGGCGGTAGCCGAGATAACAGAAATTGATATAGAAGCTCTTTATTTGGCGATGAAATTATTTAAAGAAAAGTTGAAGCTCATAAGAAATAAGCATGAAGTAGCAAGGATTAACTGGCGGGAGATAAAAGAGTTAAAGGCGTTAGTTCGTAATTATAATAATTTGGTTAGGTCTTTGAGAACATTTAAAAAAATAGTTAAGTTTTAGCCAGCAGATTTATAAGCCCAAGGTTCTCCTCGGGCTTTTTTATTCTTACACCTCTTCCGTCTCGCTCTGTTTGACACCCTCCCCTAATCAGGAGAGGGGTAGTCTTGATTTTTTAGAAAAAATTTGTTAAGATAGATAACGCTTAAATTAATTTTTGATAATTTAAAAAAATAAAAAAGGAGGGGAAAAATGGCAGGTAATTCATTGTTAAGAAAAAGGCAGATAGAGCAGAGACTGGAGACAAGGCGCGGCCAAAGGCTTTCTCGCGAAAAATTGATAATCAAGCTGGAGGAATTGGTTGAAGCGGTAAAAAAGCACAACTCCGGAAATTCTGGCAGTTGGCGGGATCTATCTCTGATTTTGAGCGAAATTATCTGTCAACACAGGCCTTTGCTCAAAACTTCCAAATGCCCCCGGATAAAAAATGGCTATAGCCTGATGGATTATGCGGACAGGAGAATGAATTCGCAAAAGAGCAAAATAATCACCGCCCATCTGAAAAAATGCCCGCTTTGCCGGCTGACGGTCTTATTTTTTAAAGTTTTACCGCGCGAATCCAGCCCGTCCAAAAGATTTAAGAAGAAGCAATTGATAGAAGAGTTAACGGTATTTATTGATAAATTGCGGAAAAAGAGTTCTCAGATGGACAAAGAGATTGAAAGCCTGCAAGCCAGGCTTATAAAAGATTTTTCGCCTTTTTCTTTTGCCGGAGCTACGGCTTGATGCTAAATAAAAAAAATAGAAAAAACTATCTAAGCGCCTCTCGGCCGGCGGTTTCCACCCCGGCCTTTTTTATTTCTAGAATAAAAAATTTTTTAATTTCGTCGCAACTTTTTCCCATTTTTTCCTGGATAATCGCTATAGAGCCAAAAGAAAAAAGGGCAAGAACTTTTTTCTTTACACCGTGTAGTTGACTTAAGCTGATTAAAATAAATTCTTGCCCCTTAGATTATAGATTAACATATTTAAAAATCAAGTCAATATTAGTGTATAGAGCATAAAAAACCGCTCTTTTTAAGGGCGGTTTTTAGTTTTTTTAATCGGTGGTTTTGGTGCAAAAGCCCCGATTATTTATTGATTGGTTTATAGAAAATATTGCTGGTTTGGCCAAACCGGATTAATCAGCGGTTTTTTTTAATCTAAATCTAAAAAGAAAAAAGGCCACCGAAAGGCGGCCTATGGCTAGCAATTTTTAAAGTGAATATTAATCAGACGAATGATTGTAGAAACCAGATAATCCAAAAATCGGAAATTAGAGGTTTTTAAGAGAAAAGGATCAAGACTATAATCTTTAAATGGGCTGGTAATACAACAATTAATTAAATCATAACCGGGTGCTATATCCATGAATTTTAACGGAGAGTCAGAAGATGGCGCAGGTAATTTTAGAGGCCTTTGCCTGATATAAATTTCCAAAAAACAGTTATCCGGCGGTTCAGCTATGGGCTTAAAGCCGTATTGCTGAAAAAGATTAATTAACTGGCCGGCTGTGGCATAATGCTGACGTTTAGAATGATTGTTAAAATTAAAGATAACTTTGGTTGTCATGCCTTCATAAGTAAGATAAAGCAGGCAGCTACCGTGAGAACTGCTTAATTGGAAAGACGGGTAATTAGTATTTTGGCTATAGAGCCGGGTAGCCAGGGCCAGGCCAATAATAAGAGCAATTACTAAAAAGATAAAAATTACAAGTTTTTTCATTTCCCCCTCCTTTTATAGATTGATATTTCGTAAAATGAGCAAGTTTTCCTTAATATTTTATTGTACTCCTTTATTTTAATTTTGTGAAGCCCTGGCAGGAGATTATATGAAAGCAAGTTCCAAGTTACGAGTTATGTGTTATGCGTTATGAGTTATGCGTTACGAGTTACGAGTTCCAAGTTATGAGTTATGAGTTATATGTATTATTATAACATTTTCTAACATTATAGAAAAATTTGATTTTTCAGGGGGAAAGTTGTATGGTAAGGTTTGAAAAATTAGGGGGAAAATGGTAAGCTAATAATAGTAAATGATAAGATAGTTTTATGATAAGATCATATTATAAACGAGGAAATTTTGAATTATATTTAGCAAATTGTCTAGATTATTTAGCTGTACAAAAGGAGAATTCAGTGGATATGATATTTGCAGATCCGCCTTATAATTTATCCAATGGCGGTTTTACCGTGCATGCCGGCAAGAGAGTGAGTGTAAATAAAGGCACTTGGGATGCAAGCAAAGGACTAAAAAAAGATTTTGATTTTCATTTAACCTGGACTAAGGCTTGCCATCGCGTTCTAAAACCAGGAGGTACTATCTGGATTAGCGGAACATATCATTCAATTTATCAATGTGGGTTTGCTCTACAGGTAAATAAGTTTCACATATTAAACGATATAGCTTGGTTTAAACCCAACGCCTCGCCAAATTTAAGTTGCCGTTTTTTTACTGCCAGCCATGAAACTTTAATTTGGGCTAGAAAAGACAAAAAAGGCAAGCATAAATTTAATTATAAGTTGATGAAAGGAGGCAATTGGCCAGAAGATTTTATCAAGAAACCGAATTTACAAATGCGCAGTGTTTGGGCTATTCATCCCCCTAAAAAAGAAGAAAAAAAATATGGTAAACATCCTACCCAAAAGCCAATTGATCTGCTGGTTAGAATAATATTAGCGAGCACAGATAAGGGAGATTTAGTAATTGATCCTTTTACAGGCTCATCTACTACAGGTTTAGCAGCATTTTTAAACGGCCGAAAATTTAAAGGTATTGACACAGAAAAAAAATATTTAAATTTATCAATTAAAAGGTATAAAGATTTAATAAAATAAATTGGCTATATGAATAATAAGGAATTAATGGAATATATGCGTTTTAATAAAGATCAAGCTACACACGCGCCTCTTTTTGTTACCTTGATTAATAATAGTTATTTAATGGCAGCTTACAAAGGAAGTTTAAGTGAATTTGATATATTAATAAAATATCGGCAGAAACTTAAAAACGGTAAGTGGTCTTTAATTAGAACCCCTAAACATATACACTGGGCAGTTGATGTATTAATAAAAATGCACAATGAGAAAGAACTAACTCAGCAATTTTTAGATTTTTTATTAAGATGCTGGGACGAGACCCAATCTTTTAAAAGTGAAAGAGAAAGGAAAGAAAGATTAAATATTAATAATTTACTACAATCTTGCCAGCAAGAAATTACTAAATTTGAGGAATTAGGAAAGTCCGGAGAATATAGTATCAAGTTTTTAATTTTATTAGCAAAACTTCTAATGATTCAAGAAAAAACAAACCTAGAAACTGCTTATATGTTTAAACGTCTTCTTCAGGCTTTAAGAAGCGGTGAAGATATTTTTAAAATTGTATCACTGGCAACCCATAGGTAAGTATAAATTTTAGTATCAAATTATTGACAAGATAGCACTTGTGTGCTATCTTTTTTTGTTTGCTATTAATGTTTTTTATGGCTAAAATAATCAAAAAATTTAAAGAAGGAAGTATAGTAGAATATGATCGAGGTGCTTTTGATGATTGGTGTGTTTATTTCACTAGATCTGGTCAAGGCAGATATGCGCCAAAAGATACTGAATATTTTAGTGAAATAAAAAATTTTTCAAGTAAATATGGAGCTGAAAATATTTATAAAGATTTCATAATAATTTACAAAGAAACAAATAAAGAAATTAATGATAGTGTTTTAAAATTAATTGCTACACTATCAGAAAAGTATTTATCTGATTCCCTAGAGTTAGAGATATTATTTACAATTTTATACGCTGGTATGGTAGCAGAGGAAAATAAACAAAATACCAAATTGGGGAAAAGAATTAAAAGACTGGGATTACATCAACTTTTAATCGAGAATTTGCCCTCAGAGAATGCTGCTGTTAATAGCAAGAATAAAAGATGGTTTGAGCTGGATAAAGAGTGCAAGAAGAGAGGATTTTAGTTTTTATAAAAAATTTTCTTTATGTGATAAATTATTTGACTTAAATTAGCCAAAGAGTTAGAATTAAATTAGAAATAAATAAATCCCCAAGCACTTGTTTTGGGGATTTTTAAATAATAATTTTTTAGTTCCGCAGCAGTCTCGGCCACTGCCTGACTGCTGCGGTATTTTGTATAATACAGCAAAGTTGATATAATCAATAGTATATGGCTAGGAGGGGAACTATATTTATACCGGACAATACCTATTATTTAACTTTTACCATACT
>CAZXKB010000073.1:0-7365 GCA_964641285.1 uncultured Gammaproteobacteria bacterium
GCCCGTACTCCCCTGATTATTTCTGCCCCCGACACTGAGCCAACCGATAAATATTTCCAATTTTCTCAACTGATAAAAACTTTAAGTGCTGATACTGATTTTGTGATTGATGAAAAATTAAAAACTGCTTCAATTGGTACATCCAATCTTAAATGCTCACCTTTTATTAATACTCCAACGACAACCTTTTTTACTTTAACTCCAGCGGAAAATAATCCATTAATTATTTTATTAATTGAATTACCCGTCCAGCAACCATCATCAACTATTATAACTGCACTATTTTTTACTAAACTGCTAATTTTATTTAACTGCTCTTCAAGTGCTATATGTCCGGGTCTAGAAAATTCACCCTGATCTTCCCATTCCATATTTCTTCTACATACTACTCTATTAATTTCCAGATAATAATCACTATTAGAATAAACTTTATCTAATGAAATTACAGGACATTCGGTTTCATTTTTAATTAATTCCTTTATCCCAACACTTAATTCTGTTGCAAAAATGGGTTTTACTTTTATATTTTCTTTATTTTTACTAAATAAATTTTGTAAATTATTAGTTAATTCCTTAAAAAATAAATCGAAATATTTTTGTTTTGGAATTATAAATCCCATTTCTTTTGCCCATTTCCTCATAATTTGACCAACATCTTGAGTTATAATATAATTTTTCAACCTTTTCACCTCCTTTTTATTTAAAAGAACATAAATTATTTTCAATTCAAGTTAACCAACAATATATTATGTTTTGTTATCTAATAAATAAATTATTTTTTTAACTGCATCTTGTGGTGTTTTTTCGGCTATGGCTTTCATCCTTTTACGAATATCAAAATATTTTCCCGCCATTTTATCTGACCAACCTCCAGTGCCTTTTAATACGACAATAGGAATATTTAATTGATATGCAATCAACATTTCATTCATTGTACCTGATCCTCCTGATATAGTAATAATTCCATCGCAACTATTTACTAAAACAAATTCTCTTCCTCCACCACGTCCAAGACCACAACTAATAATAACATCCGTATTTCCTTCTTTATCCCATATTTTTTTATCGTTATCATAGGTAACTCCAACAGTTAAACCGTTTGCATTCTTTGCTCCGCGTGCAGCAGCGGTGGAAAGAGAATCATAATCTTTATCAGCTCCATACAATAAAATATTTCCGCTTTCTGCTATTAATCTACCCACCTTTTCAGCGGCTAATTCAACAATCTTGGAATACTTTATATCTGCCGCTGAACCCATAACACCTATTTGATATTTTCTCTTTTTATTATTTTCCATTTTTTTAATATTAATTTATTAAATTTATATTATTTATTATTTTCTTCATTTTAAATGAAATTTTAAGCATGGAATCGAAATTTATATCCGACCCCATGCTTATCTATGGAACAATTTTAGAAAAATTTAATTCTAAAATGCCCTTTGCATCTAACTCTTTTATTCTCGACTACTCTGATTATTAGAGAAGATTAACCTTTCTCATTTATTTTTTCCTTATTCCTTAATTTATTCTAACCATTTCTGCAGCAATAGATAATCCTTTTGAATCTATATTTACTATTATTTCTTTGCCAGTACGTTGAACTACGGTTACATTACCGTTTTTAACAAAACCAACCGCAATACTACCTGAACCACATGAAGTTTCATAAAAACAAGTGTCTATAGCCTTGACCCATATTACTGGCTTCATATAAATTCTCTTTTCCTCCTCTCTAATCCACAAAACTCCAACAGCATCTCCGTCCACGCCAAGTTCATCTTTGATTTTCTTCATAGAGCTAACATACTTAACCTCATCAAAGGGAATATCATCTTCAGATATTACTATATGAATAATACCTCCAAGATCAACAACGACAGCAGAATTACCACTTAATTCTTTTCTTGCTATTTTCGCGGATAATCCAGGAAAAATAGCCTTACAAAAATATCGCTTTTCCTCTATTCTTTTAACTTGAGCAGTAACAATGCCATTAAAACCAGAGGCTTTAAATTTAAACTCATCTTTATCTGGATTTAATTCTTTTAACAAACATGCAAAACTCAAATTTGCATTTCCGCAAAATTCTCCTCCTGCCATCTGCATTAACGGTAATTTTCCATCCTTTTCAAAAAAACCCACTTGCTCAATCCTTTTATCACCATTCATTAATCTGTCATTTATGCCAGCATACTCATCTCGCCGAAATTTACCCTGATTTATTGCTGTTGGATTGCCACCAGCAGAATTATAAATATATATTCCCATACAACATCCTCTCTCTTTTTGTAGATTTATCTACTTCATCCATTTTTCTAAAATATTCTCAACTAATCATTTTCGATACATTTAACTCAATAATATCTTTGGCTCCAATAACTCGAATCTCTGGTAATATTGAATTCAAATCACTCTTATTAACAACAGTCTCAATCATTTTCCAACTCCCATCGCTGATATTATCATCTTCACTATCATCTCTGCTAATCACAACTGGACTAATAGTAGGCGGGCGTACTGTTCTGCCATATATATATTTAACTAGCTCTGATACCTTAATTTCGGGAATATTCATTTTTATTAATACTTTATCTTGCGCGCTAATAACACTTAAAAGCAACATGGATATTTCTTCTATTGCTATTCGTTTCTTTTCGTCTTGCCAACTTTTTTGGTTAGCAATTAGCTTAGTAGATGATTCCAGAAGTACCGCAATTATTTTTTTATTATTTCGTTTTAAGGTCTCGCCTGTTTCTGTAACATCAACAAGATATTCAGCAAGTCTTGGTACTTTTACCTCGGTTGCACCATAAGATATTCTAATTTTTATCTTTCCCTTGCCAATTTTTTTAAAAAATCTTCTAGTTAATCTAGGGTATTCAGTAACCACGCGGGATCTATTATCAATTTCACGAACATCGGAAATAGGATTGCTTATATCAGTAGCAAGCACTATTTTAACACTTGACCAACCCTGCTTTGAAAAACGGAGATCAGCCACCTCTTGCACGTTAGATTCGGTTTCCATAATCCAATCTAAACCTGTAATCCCAAAGTCAAATTCTCCTTCCTCAACATATTTTGATACTTCTTGAGCTCTAAGTAATACTGCGTCATTAATTCTTGGGTCTTCAATTGTCAAATCATAATCTCGAATTCCACTTCTTTTAATTGGCAAATCTGCTTGTTGAAATAATTTAAATAATCCTTCCTCTAAACTCCCTTTGGGGATTGCCATTCTTAACATGTTTCACCTCCAATTTTATATATTTTCATCCAATTTATACTAATTTATATTTAAAAGAACTGCTTTGTTTATATTGTTTATAAAACAAAAAGCCTTTTCCAAAGGCTTGTTTTTAAATACTATTTTTATTCAATTTTAGCAAACTAAAACAAACCTTTGTGTTATAAAGTATTTACTTTATGATGGTTTGTTGGTCTGCAAAAAATCATACTAACATTATATACAATTTAAAAATATTGTCAATAGTATAAAAAAGAGGGCCGTAAAAAATACCCTCTATTTTTAATCTTTAACAAAATAAAGCTTATACCGAATTATAAATTGATTCTTTTGCTTTATTTATTAAAAAGGACTGAATATCAATACGTAGTTGTAAAGGAACTTTCGGGTCAATAACAACTTCTAAGTTTGTTCCTTTTAGAGTTAAAACAACATTATCGTCAGGATACCTTTGACGTAATTCTTCCACAAAAACTTCGGGATTTTTATTCTCAGACAAATCAATTATTAATGGTTTTTCTGTCATTTTTATTCCTCCTTCTGTTTTTAATAAAAAATATTTTCTATTATCTACATTTAACATCATAATTTAACATCTATAATATTTTGTGTCAATAGCCTGCTTTCCATTTAAAAAGAGGCAAATTAATAAAAATTTTGCCCCTTTTAAAAAAATAGGCCTAAAAAAAATTTTACAATGTAGTAGCCTATTAAAAATATAAAAACCACTGCGACGCATATTAAAAAACTCTGTCCATACTTGCCTTCATCCCATTTAATAAAAATTATAAATACAACAAAAATCATAACCGCCATTAATTCGGCTCCTTTGTCCGATAACCATCTAAACATTTTCTCCTCCTTTTTAAAAAGAACAACTTATTCACATGTGCCCCATTCGTAGCGGGGCTCGCGAAGCGATAACGTTTATTCGCATGCGCCGGATTTGTAGTTCCAGCTTTTGCTGCTAGGCAAAATAACATTACATTCGCCAGCTTTTTCTTCGCAACTGGCGATGGTATAAAATTGCAAAGCGATGTGCTTCATCGCGCACTCTTTTAATAATATGCAAAGCCGGGGAAGTCAAGGGTAGCTCCAATGGCTTTTTTTCGCCGGGAAAAAATATCTTATCCAACGCCTGGGCAGATCTTAGTCCCTCTCCTTTGGAAACAGCAAAAACCGGGATATCTAATTTCAGTTTATCTAATATCCGAATAGCCACATTAAGCTGGGCTTTACCCCCGTCAATAATTATTAAATCTGGCAATGACCAATCTTTCTTGCTGTTACCTTGCTTTAACTCCCCTCTCCTAGTTTTTACCCCATCGGATGATTTGGGGAGGGGAGGGGCTGGGGGTGGGGTATGTTTAAAGCGCCTTTCTAAAACCTCTCTTAGCATTCCCACGTCTCCGCCTTTACCCATTGAAATTTTGGCATAGGCGGGTTGGTCAACTTTTATTCTAAATTTCCGATATTCACCCTTGTCCGGCTCGCCCTCAGAAAAAACAACCATGGAGCCGACTGCCTGTCGTCCGAAAATATTGGAAATATCATAGCCCTCAATCCGTTTCGGTACCCGGGGCAAACTTAATACCTTGGCCAGCTCAATAACATCAGCCGTATATTTATCAACTAAGCTAATAATATTAGCATGCTCTAATACTTTATTAAAATTAAACAACTTATTTTCCGCCGTAATTATTTTCTCTTTCCATTCTTTATGTTTTTTACTGTTTGAATTTAAATCTTTAATTTCTCGTTTCCAGTTTTTAATATCTTTTTTTATAACTGATATTAACACTTTTTTCTTGCCCTGTAAAAACAAATCAATTTGTTTAATTATTCTTTTATATTCCGCCTTCTCTGCTTTGCCTTCGCACATGCCCGGACATTTACCGATTCGATAATATAAACAGACTTTTTTCGGCATTTGCGCGCAAGAGCGGTAAGGCCATATTTTTCGAACAGCCTTTAGAGTTTGTTTAACCGCTTCCACGCTTACAAAAGGGCCAAAATATTTTCCGCTTTTATCTATCTTTCTGGTCATAAAAATCCGCGGCCATTCTTCTTCCGTGGAAATTTTAATATAAACATATCGCTTATCATCCCGCAAAACAATATTATACAACGGCTGATATTTTTTTATTAAATTTGACTCTAAAAGCATTGCTTCTATTTCCGAATCCGTCTCTATCCATTCTATCTGGCTCACTTTTTTAAGCATGGAATACTTAGCCGGCGAATGACTGGCGCTTTTCTGCCAATAGGAAATAATACGGTTTTTTAAATTGCCAGCTTTGCCAATATAAATAATTTTTTTACTTTTAGATAAAAATTTATAGCATCCCGACCTTGGCGGAATATCTAATTTTTTTACTTTATCCAAATTCATAAAATGATAATATGAAACAATAATTTTATTTTTAACTGTCTTTTTGATTTTACCTTATTTGCCAATAAAAAACCACTCCCCTAACAGGAAGCAGTTTAAATTTAAATTTATTATATTATAAAACAGTAATGGCTTGAACTGGACAGCTTTCCGCCGCTGTTTTTGCGCATTCTGTATCTTCCTGGTTTATCACCTCGGCTTTACCTTCGTTATTTAGCTTAAAGCCCTTAGGACATAAAGCCGCGCAAGTGCCGCAACCAATGCAAAGATTTTTATTAACAGAAATTGACATAATTTTATTTTGTTTAATTAATTATTATATTTTATCCTTGTAATTCTTCCTTCTAGGTATTTAGAGACGCAATCATTTCGTCCTTATTATTAGGCTCTAATTTTCTTTTCTTTACGCCCACAGTCTGTCCGGAAAAAATCTTTTTCAAATTTTCCACTAACTGGCTTGGAGTTAACTCTGCTTTTATCATATAGCCGTCAGCGCCGTCAGTAAAACCCTGGTCAATTTCTCCGTTTTGTCCTAAATTAGACAAAACATAAACTTTTATATCTTTCGTCATCTCGTTGCCTTTTAACTTTTTTAAAACTTGAAAACCGTCCATTTTCGGCATCACAATATCAAGTAAAATTAAATCAGGCTTTTTTTCCTGGGCAATTCTTATGCCGTCTTCACCATTATAAGCGACCATTACTTCATACCCCTCGCTTTCAAATTTCATCTTATACATATCAACTAAAAATTCTTCATCTTCAATAATTAATATTTTTTTAGCCATATTGTTGATTATTTACTTTTTATTAGAATTAATGGGTAAAGTAAAACAGAACTTACTGCCTTTGCCTTCGCCTTTACTCTCGACCCAAATTTTTCCGCCATGAGCTTCTATCATCTCCCAAGCCACATAAAGGCCCAAACCGGTGCCTTCGGTGTGAACCAAGAAAGTACCGGAACCGCGGGAAAATTTCTTAAAAAGATTGGGCAAGTCATCCTTATCAATGCCCACGCCGGTATCAGTCACGCAAAATTCAATGTTTTTATCTTTTTTTTCAAGAGTTACGTTAATACTGCCTTTTTTGGTATATTTAATGGCATTATCAATTAAATTCATCACCACTTGCCTGATTTTCTCATCGTCAATTTTTAAAGCCGGCAAAGGTTCTTTAGGCAAATTATAATTTAAATTCAAGCCTTTTTTCTTGGCGTAACTGGACAACTCTTCAATCACATTGCTTGTTAAATCTTCCAGCTGCAAATTCTCATAATTAAATAGCAGGCGGCCTGATTCTATCCGGGAAATATTAAGCAAATTTTCCACCAATTGAATCAGCCGCTCGTTTGATTCATATACTTTTTCCAGCGAATCTTCTTCCCTGTTAGTCAGCTTGCCAAAATTGCCTTCCAGCATCATGGAAATATAACCTTTAATAATGGTTAAAGGGGTACGCAGTTGGTGGGAGGCGATAGAAATAAAGTCGCTTTTGGCTTCGTCAAGCTGTTTTAATTTTTCATTAGCCACTCTTAATTCCGCTGTCGCTTTTTTAACTTCTTTTTCCAAGTGAATGCCAAAATTCTTTGTTTCTTCAAAAAGCAAAGCGTTTTCTATGGCCATAGCCACCTGCGCCCCGATTATACCCAATACTTCCAAATCTTCATCATTATACATATCACCCGACTCTTTCGGCCCCAGAGCTAACAACCCGATAATTCTAT
>CAZXKB010000074.1:0-12499 GCA_964641285.1 uncultured Gammaproteobacteria bacterium
TCTCATTTTTAAAAACTTCCTGATAATCCATTAAAATTTCTTTATCTTTCTTATCCGACAAACTTTTTCTGTCTGACCAAAAATTTAATCTGCCTAGCCAGCCAAACAAGCTAGATCCCCCTTTCTTTTTATCCAAACTGCCTTTATTTTTCTGTCCGCCTTTTTTTTCTTTTATCATAGATAATACTTCCTGGCGGGATTTTTTAAGGCGGTCTTTATCACTCTCTTGCTTAACTCTTTCCGTCTGGCTGCCAGCGCCCGCTTCTCTCTTCGTCTGCTGATAATTATCTTTTTCATTATTAACAGGCGACTGGCCAAGCGCTGAATTAGTCCATTTTATATCAGCTTCATTTTTCTTGTCTTTTTCGTCTTTATCACCCTTTTGGGTATTTTTATTTGATAAAAAATCTATCTCACCCATGTATTTAATTATATAATTTATTATTCTATTTCTCGCATAGCCAAACCAATGGCTACCGACATTCTCGGGCCGATTTCATGCAATAATGGTTTTAGATCAATCGGATAAGAAACTCTGATCCAAGGATCGCCAATAATTACTTTCATATCTAAAACCTTTGATAAATAATTAACTAAATTCGGCAAAAGAGAGGAGCCGCCGGATAAAATTATTTTCTCCGTATTTTTATTATTCTTGCTCTGAAAAAGATTTATAGCATATTTAATTTCATTCACTATTGGCGAAATAGTCTCAATAATTGTATTAGGCACTACGTCTTCCTCCGACTCAATTGAGCTTATGCCCAGGTCATACTTAAACTGCTCTGCTCTTTCCAGGCCAATGTTCAAATGATGGCCAATAGCTTTAGTAATGGTAGTGCCGCCGATATCAACACTGCGATTTAACATGGGAATACAATTATCAATAATAGTAACGTCAGTAGTGCTTGCCCCCATCTCCACCAGCATAATGGTTGACCTGTCATTGCCTAAAACAGACCTAATTAAAGAAAAAGTTTCTGTTTCCAGGCTTAATAAATTAATTTGAGCTTCTTTATAAATATCAATATATCTTTTCACCAAAGTTCTGGGAGCTCCGGTTAAAAGTACTCTGATATTTCCGCTGCTTTTTGCTTTATCTTCGTCTTCAATTTTTTTCCAGTCTAAAATCATCTCCTCTAAAGGCAAAGGAATAACCTTCTTGGCTTCCCAATGAACAGCTGAAGCTATATCCTTTTTGGTAATATTGGATAGATTTAGAACAGAAGAAAAAACGGAAAAAGTAGGCAGGGCAGAAATCGCGCTTCGGCTGACCGCACCCGCTTCTTTGCATATTTTATTAATAACTTTAGCCGCAAAACTGGTATTACTTTGCCAGTCTTTCTGACTGGCATTTAGGTTTTCACTAAAGCCATAAGTTAATAATTTAGCTTGTGCTCCCTCTTTTTTCAATTCAACTATCTTCACGCTGGTACTGCCAATATCAATGCCTAAATAACTATTGGTTGAAGAAAATATGCCCATAATAAAAATTAGATCCTAATATTTATATAATTTATATATTTCAAGTAAAAACAAGGGTAGATTTATGGTTTTACTATTTTTATAATATTTTTTATTATGTTATAATAATAGTAGAACGCAAAAAATTAGCACATTTTATTCTATCCACTATGTTGTTAATTATAACATAAAAACCCGTAAAAATCCAAAATAGTAATAATATAATATTACTATATGACCTAACGACTTAACGCACTTGTTCGTTTTTTAATAACAAGTTAAGATCCTAACGGATAATAAAATTTATGAATTTTTTTACTAAATATAAAAAACTCCTTTTAATTTTCGGCTTTGCCGTCCTGATATTTATTTTAGGCTATTTACTTTATGCCCTTTTTTTTAGGCCCGTAGCGCCTGCCTCGCTTTCTCCCGAGCAAGAAGCTACTACCACCGCCGCTGGATTTCCGACCGCTGAAACCGGAACGGGACAAATTGTCACAACCACTACCAAGGAAAAACTTCCAGGAGAAGAAGATGAAATAACGGGAAGAAAAGCCAGTCCGATTGCCCGAGGAGGGCTGACTGAAACTACCGAACTTAATAAAACCGCCAACTTAGGAGCTGTCTTGGCCGGTAATGGCTCTGACCTTCAATATTATAACCAAGAAAACGGACAATTTTACCGTATTGATAAAAACGGAGATGCCACTCTGCTTTCCGATAAAATTTTTCATCAAGTTGAGAAAATAACTTGGTCGCCGGACAGAAATAAAGCTATTTTAGAATATCCTGATGGGGCCAACGTAGTATATGACTTTGCCAGTGAAAAACAAATAACCCTGCCGTCTCATTGGAAAGATTTTGATTTCTCCTCCGCTGGGGATAAAATTGTAATGAAAAGCATCGGCTTAGACCCAAGCAACCGCTGGCTGGCTGTGGCCAATGATGACGGATCAAAAGTTCGCGGTATTGAGTCCTTGGGTGATAAAGATAGCACTGTTTATCCTTCCTGGTCGCCCAATGGCCAGTCGGTCGCTATGTATACCGAGGGAGTTGATTTTGACCGCCAGGAAGTATTTTTTGTCGGTCTTAATGACGAAAATTTCAAATCAACTGTTGTCGAAGGCCGCGGCTTCCGCTACCAGTGGGCTCCGGAAGAAGGCCGTCTGCTTTACAGCGTTTATTCTTCTGAAAATGAATTAAAGCCCAGCCTTTGGGTTGTTAACGCCGAAGGGGAAAGTATCGGCACGGGGAGAAAAAATTTACATGTTGAAACCTGGGCCGATAAATGCGTTTTTGCCGATAACACAAATCTATATTGCGCCGTACCGGATGAACTGGAAGCCGGCGCCGGATTATTCCCGGAAATGGCCAAAGCCACCAATGACCGCCTATATAAAATAGATACCGTAACCGGACTGAAGAAATTAGTGGCCATTCCGGATGAAGCTTATAATATGTCAAATTTAATAGTTTCGGAAAACGGCTATTATCTCTACTTTACTGACGAAAAAACAAAAAGGCTGCATAAAATAAAGCTGAAGTAAAAACAGATAGCAGATAATAAACGACTCTTAATTTATGCTATCTGTTTTCTATTATCTAAAATACTTATAGAAAGCCGGGATGAATTCAACGAAAAAAACATTAAAACACACTATCGATCATACAAAAAAAATGCGTGATTTTATATTAGATTTAATCTTCCCTATCCAATGCCTTGGCTGTGGGCAGGAAGATACCTGGTTATGCCAAAATTGTTTTCGTAAAATAAATTTTAAAGATTCTCAATACTGCCTGCATTGCAAAAAGGAAAATGCCTTTGGGGAATTTTGTTCTTCTTGCCGCTCGCTTTATGATTTAAACGGCATCTGGATTGCCGGCGATTATGATGATAAAATACTAGCCAATTTAATCAAAAGCTTAAAATACCACTTTGCTCAAGACATTAATTTATATTTAGGAAAATTTCTATCATTATTCTTGCAAAATTTAATCAACCAAGTTCGAGCCTTTGGGGTGACCGGTTCTGATTTACGGCATGGCCAGGTTTGGCGCCGTTTACAAAATTTTCCTAAAATTCCACGGCCTCTAGTAGATTTGCCCCGCACTCTGATCATGCCCGTGCCTTTGCATAAAAAACGCCTGCGTTGGCGCGGCTTTAACCAATCTTTAGGCCTGGCCGTGGCCATAGCTAAAAATTTCAACTTAAAAATAAGCCAAAAAAGCTTAATCCGGGTTAAACATAAAAAGCCCCAAGCCAAATTGGGCGAAATAGAGCGGGCAAAAAATATTAAAGGCTGTTTTGCCTGGCAAGGAGACAAGCTTGCCGGCCAGCCGGTGATTTTGATTGATGACGTTACTACGACCGGTTCCACTCTTAACGAATGCGCCCGGGTTTTAAAAGAAAATAATGCCGGTGAGATCTGGGGCCTGGTCGCGGCCAAGGGATAAATATGATTAATTAATCCGGCTTGCCAGCCAGGCGATTTTATTATATAATCGGTTTAATGAAATATCTTATTTTATCAATTTTAATTATCCTCTCTGGCCTTACTATATCCGTGATAGCGGAAGCGGCTGCGGCCGAAGAAGCATGGGAAAAGCCTCTTCTGATTTTTATGGACGAAAAAAAGGATAACATCAATAAGCAGGCCGCGCTCATAGAAAAATTCGGCGCTACCGCTTTTAATAAATGCTTCCATTGCCCCCAGTTTGACCTGGCTAACCCCTTTGCCCTGGACGCCTGTTTGAGGGAAGTGGAGTATTGTCTGGAAGAAAAAGTCATGGTGCCTAAATGGTGCCAGTCCGGCTTTGTTTATTCGTCCGGCCGCTGTATTACAGCCCTGGAAGGCTGCCGGGAACAATACGGCCCGCACAGCTCCTATTTAGGGACAACCAACGAAAACAATAAATACAATTGTGGCTGTGCCGCCGGCTTTGGCTGGAATGAAGCCGGCAGTAAATGCGTCCAAACCGCTTGCCCGGAAAACTTTCTCTATTACAGCCCCTACAAAACCGCTGATAATGAATTTCTCCACGGCCGGTGCATGACCCGCGATGAGGCCTGTCAAAGCGAATATGGCGAATTCAGCCAATTTGATGAAATGGACGCAACCGGCAACTATTATTGCCGCTGCCAAGCCGGCTATGAATGGAATAATGAAGGTGTAAATTGTGTTGAAATAATAGTAAAGGGCTATGAAAGCCCGCCCTTGGCTTTAGATAGTTATTATAAAACGATTGCGGAAGAAAAAATACTACAAACAGAGATAAGTAATATTTTATTGGCCAGAGTCAACGGCCTGGTTTTATTGCAGGTAGAAAAAAACGGCGAGGCCTGGTATGTCTGCCCGGATGATAAGAAAAAATATTTTTTATCCTCACCCAGCCAAGCTTTGGCTGTTATGAAAAAACTGGGCTTAGGCGCCACCCATGAATTTATTGCCAGCCACACTTTTTATCCCAGCTATGTCCTAGGTAAAATATTAATTGATACCGAGGATTATGGCCGCGCTTATTATATCTATCCGGCCGACCAAAAAGCTTATTATCTGGGCCAACCAAAAGACGCTTTCCGGATTATGAAAACTTTAGGATTAGGCATTACTAACGACAACATCAGAAAAATTGAGATCGGGGAAATATATTAAATTCCAGATCAAATAACTTGCGCCGGCAATATTTTTTAACTTACCATAATAAAAATTTGCGTATTATAAAACTTTATTATAAGATATAAATAGCTAAAACAAAACCCCCATGCCAGAGATGGGGTTTTATTTATCTAAATATTATTAAAATATGGAGGAAATAAAAGAAAAAAAACGCTGGGGAGCAATAACTAAAATAATTATTGTGCTTAGTTTGATGGAAATAATTATTATTGCTATTTTAGCCTATCACTTTTTTACAGTATTAAATTGAAAATAAATTCACAATTTTTACAATTTAATAATTTTATTGATTAAATCAATGAAAAAAGCCTTTATCTATATTATTATTTTCCTTATTGTAATTCTCCTTACCTTTGTTATTTTCAAAAACACTATTCATGAAAAACAAAACGACTTAGCTGTTAATAACTCACTTTCTAAACTTATGAAACTGGAAAGCAGCGCTTTTGTGCCCAATGGCGATATGCCGGCTAAATATACCTGCACTGGCGATAATGTCAATCCGCCGCTTACTATCAAGCAGGCGCCGGCTGAAGCTAAAAGCTTGGCTTTAATAATGGATGATCCGGACGCTCCTATGGGTACTTGGCTGCATTGGACCGTCTGGAACATTAACGCGGCGACCACGGAAATTCCTGAAAATTCCTTGCCGGCCGGAGCCGTGGAAGGAACGACTGACTTTGGTTCTGCCGGCTACGGCGGCCCCTGCCCGCCCAGCGGCACCCACCGCTACTTCTTCAAGCTTTATGCTCTGGATATGGAAATAAACTTGCCAGCCGGCGCCCAATTAAAAGACTTAGAGCAAGCCATATCAGGCCACATCCTTGACCAGGCGGAATTAATCGGGCTGTACACGAAAAATTAGCCGATTAAAAGTATTCTCTTAAAAAAATAATTAAATTATTCTAAAATTTTTTGTTCTTTTGGCTATAATAGCTTCAGTTAATTTTTTAGTTAATATTCAGTCAAAATAAATAATACTAGCTCTATTTATATGTTTAAAATTGCCCCTGTTGACCAGCCAGTACAAAAAAGAGGTTTATTCTATTATGCCCGGGTTTTTATCTATAAAACCAGCGGCATTCTGGAAGTGCTGGCCATCCTTCTGCTCTGGCTTATCATTTTTACCAATAAATCAGTCTTGGGCGGATTCACCCGCCAGGAAATAATTACTTATATTATTGCCGGCAATCTTATCGGCCTTATTTCCGGCTATTTTCTGCATCGCATTATCGCTTCAGATATCTATGGCCAAAACTCCAAATTATTGGTCTATAAGCCGATAAAATATTTTTTTCTTATCCTGCCAAAAGGTTTTGGGCGTAATTTTCTGCCGTTTATTATTGCGGTCATTTACCATCTCTTAGTCCTCTACTTTTTTCTTGACTATATTGTTATAAATTTTAATATCTTGTATCTAAGCGTCATCACGGCCATGATCGTCTTGGCTTTTATCATAGAATTCTTGCTGGCTTATTTGCTTAACTTGTTTGTCTTCTGGACCCTTGAAGCTAAAGGCCCTTATAAAATCCTGATTCGCCTAAAAAATTTCCTGGCTGGCGCTTATTTTCCTTTAAGCCTGCTACCGCCTGTTTTTGTCAGCGTCGGCCTGGTCCTTCCTTTTGCTTATTCGTTTTTTGTGCCCATGGAGCTTTACTTGAAAAAAATTGACTTAGCTACCGGCCTGCGGGGGATGATAGTGCAGTTAATCTGGATTGGCGTTATTTACGCCCTTATCCAGCTAACCTGGAGTCGGCAAATAAAAAAGAAGCTGGAAAAACAAAAATGATTATTTGTTCTGCGGTAGTTTCAGCGCCAGCCTGACTGCCGCAGCCGTCTTTTTCGGGAGACTGCCACGAAACTAAAAATAGGCTAATTAAAAATATAAATATTAATTTAACAAAAATCGCCCTCATTGTCATTCCCGCAAAAGCGGGAATCCAGGAGTAAGCCGTAGGCACATTATTACTCCTTGGGATTTATTAAAATTTTCTTACGGCTTACCCCTGGATCCCCCGATTAAATCGGGGGATGACAAAAAAAGCTTTTGTTCTGCGGTAGTTTCGGCGCCAGCCTGACTGCCGCAGCAGTCCCCTTCGGGAGACTGCTGCGGAACTAAAATTCTCAATAAAAAATTTTTATCCATAAGACCTTATTTTCATTCAAATAGGGTCTTTTATTTATAAAAAATATATTCTGGTAACATTTTTACCCTTAATTTGTATAATAATACAGAAAACTAAAAATAATGAAATTAGCGAAAAATTACTGCTTTATATAATAATAAATAAATTATTAGTTAAATTTTTATGTTTAATAAAAGATTGTTTAGTGTAATTATTCTTTTAGTGGCTTTAGCTGCCGGCGCCGGCACAATCTTAGCGGTTAAAGCCGACACTAACTTGAGCAGCTGCAACGGCGATTATAATATTTATTATTTTGACAATGATAATGACGGCTATGGCAACGCCAGCTCTACGGTTGAAGCCTGCAGCGCGCCGGAAGGCTACGTTACCAACGGCGATGACTGCGATGATACTAACGCGGCTGTTTACCCAACCGCGGAAGAATCATGCGACGGACTGGACAACGACTGCGACGGCCTGATCGACGAAGGCTTGGCCACTTCCACTTATTACCAAGATAATGACAGCGATGGCTACGGTTATACGGCCAGCACTACCGTCGCCTGCGCCCTGCCATCAGGTTATGCCGCCGATAGCGGAGACTGCAATGACGCTAACGCGGATATAAATCCAGGCGCGGTTGAAGTTTGTGATGAGATTGATAATAACTGCAACGGCACTGTTGACGAGGATTTACCCACGGCTACTTATTACCAAGATGCGGATGGCGATGGCTATGGCAACTCCAGTATCAGTACAATTGCCTGCCAGGCGCCAGCCGGTTATGTAGCCAACAGCGGCGACTGCGATGACGCTAACGCCGGCGTTAATCCCGATGCCAGCGAGCTCTGCGACGGAATAGACAATAACTGCGACGGCACTGTTGACGAAGGCTGTGATGCCAATAATACATATTATCGGGATGCGGATAACGACGGTTATGGCGATCCTGATATTTCGGTAAAAGCTTCCACTACGCCTATCGGTTATGTGGCTGACAGCAATGACTGTGATGATGCTAATGCCGACATCAATCCGGGCGCAGAAGAAATTTGCGACGGAATAGACAACGATTGCGACGGCACTGTTGACGAAGGCGTTTTAAATACCTATTACTATGATGCCGACGAAGACGGGTACGGCACAGCCGGCATCGCCACTACTACCTGCGGCGCGGCTCCGGACGGCTATGTAGCCGGCAATAATGACTGTGATGACGATAATGTTGATATAAATCCGGGCGCAGAAGAAATCTGCGACGGTATCGACAACAACTGCGACGGCACGGTAGATGAAGGCTGCGGTGGCGGTTTATCCACCTATTACCGGGACGCTGACTGCGACGGTTATGGCAACCCCAATGATTCTCTTCAGGCTTCCGCTCTGCCTGATTGTTATGTAGCTAATAATGATGACTGTAATGACTGCAATAAAAAAATTAACCCGGGAGCGACGGAACTATGCGACGGCCTTGATAACAACTGCGACGGCCAGGTTGACGAAGGCTGCGCAGAAGACGGAGACGGCTGCGGCTGCGATTGCGGAGGCGGCTGCGGCTGGTCAGGGCAATTCTACAACCATGGCGCCTTTGTCAGCTGTATCTCCAACTGCCTCAATCTGCTAAAAAACAACGGGGTAATCAGCGGCCAGGAAAAAGGGGAAATTATGAAATGGACAGCCCAGGAAAGAATTAACGAGACGAGAGATAGGCTGAACAGCCGGATGGATGAGCTCCGCCAGCGCTTTGAGAAAAATTTTAAGAAAAAATTTAAAAACAACAAATAACTTAGATTAATAGTTATTAGTCTTTCTTTAAGGGTAAGACGGTAAACAGCCTGGCGTTTAATTATGTTAGGCTGTTTGCTTAATAAAAAAGTTGCAATTTAAGCGCGATTAAGCTAAAGTAAAATCTATAATATTGGTAACAATCACAAGCTTTAAGTGTATAATATTATAGGTATGGACAATTTGGAAAAGAATTTTTTACGATACTATAAAAAATATAAAGACAAAATATTTACCTATTTTCTCTACCGGGTCAATTTTAACCATACCCAGGCCGAAGACTTGACCTCTGAAATTTTTTTAAAAGCCTTTAAGCATTTTTCCTCTTTTGATCCCTCTCGCTCATTTCAGGCTTGGATATACACTATTGCCCGCAATCATCTGCTTAATTACTACCGGACGGTTTACCGGGAAATAGATTTGGCCCAAGCCGAGCAGGCAATATTTGATTTCAGCTCCCGGCTGGAAGCCAGCCTGGAACTGGCCAGAATTATAAGAAAAATACAGACCCTGGACCCTTATCACCGCGACGTCCTCCTGCTAAGATTTTCCGACGGCTTGGATAACGGCGAAATTGCCGAAATTTTAGGAAAAGAGGAAGGGGCGGTGCGGACGCAAATAAGCCGGGCTCTGCAAACTTTAAAAAAATTACTTGAATAACTTTATATGGATAACCTGATAAAACAACTGAATAAGCTGCCGAAAAAACGCTTGCCTCTGCGCGCGGATTTTAATTTGCGCCTTAAACTGTACAAAATGATCTGGAAAAAAAGATTAAACAGTTTCAGCCAGTCGGTTCAGCTCCCGCGGCTAAAGCCGGTTCCGGCCTTAATTATCATATTATTGTGCTTATTTATCATTGTCCCCGGCTATGCTTATGCCAGTAATCAGGTGACGCGCTCTCACCCGCTTTATCCCCTAAAGCAAGGCTTAGAAAAAGTAGAAGTCAGCCTGGCTATAAGCGCGCCGGCTAAAGCCGAAACTTATACTAAATTAGCCGATCGCCGTTTAGCCGAAGCTGAAGTAATCAGCCAGCAAAAAGACGATAATAACAAAGAAGAAATTCAGGAAGTCCTGGTTGAAACCATTGCCGAAGCAGTGCAATTGTCCAATAAAGCGGACCAGGAAACACAGAATATCAATAAAGTTCAAGTGCAAAGCCAGGTGCAGGATACCATAAATAAAACCAAGGAAATCCAGCAAAATACCCTGTCCACTATCGCCCATACCGTCAGTATTAAAGCGGAAGAAAAAGTTTTAGACAGTATTGCCTTGGCCTTTGAAGCCTTTAAGCCGAAATGGCCGGAAAGAAAAGACGGGAAAGGCCGGCTATCCGAGGAAATGACCAGTACTTCTACCGAGTCGGGAGCGACCAGTTCTCCGGCAATTACAGAAGAGGATGAAGAAAAAACCGAAACTGTTAAGCCTTTTCACCCCTTGCCGATGGCCACCAGCACTATTGTTCCTAAGCCAGAATTTAAAATACCGGAAATAAAAAACCGTGAAGAAGAAGTGTCTGCCTCCTTTAATCAGCTAAAAGATAAGCTAAAAAATTTAAAAACCGATATTACTGAAGAAGAATACGAGTCTGACGACGTTAATGCCTTGTTTGACCGCCTGGACAATAAAATGGAGCAGGCGCAAAGATCATGGCAAGAGCATAATCTTAATAATTTTGACGTCCTAATCAAATCAACCGAAGCCTTAACCAACAATGCCCGGCATTTTATTAAGTTAAAAAACAGTAAAAACAATATAAGAAATTACTGGCAAACAAATGATGATGAGGATAAGGAGGAAAAAGATGAGAATGAAGAAAAAAATGAGGAAGGAGAAGATGGGGATAAAAATTTTGGCGAATGGAATAAAAACGGAAAAAAATTCAATAATAAATGGGGTAATTAAAAATATTGACTTAACGAATATCGCCGGCTATATCGCCGGCGTTTTCTATTTGAGGACATAAAATAACCACCTTTGTCATTCCCGCCTGCCTGCGACAGACAGGCGAAAGTGGGAATCCCCCGGCCGCGCACTGCACAGTGGGGCAGGCAGAAGCGAGACATAAAAGCATTTGCTATAAAAATGTTTATTGTTGGCAACACATTCCTGCGGTTTACCCCTGGATCCCCCAATCAAGTTGAGGGATGACAAAAGAAACTTTCTGTTTTGCGGCAATCCCGTTTCTTCCTGTCATTGCGAGGCCGAACCCCGCTGCTCGCGAGCGGCGGGGGACGGCCGTGGCAATCCCGTTTCTTCCTGTTATTGCGAGGCCGCAGGCCGTGGCAATCCCGTGGATTAATGCATCTATTTCGGGATTGCTTCGCTTTGCTCGCAATGACAAAATACAACGGGATTGCTTCCCTTCGCTCGCAATGGCACTAAACACCCTGTATTTTTTCCCTCCTTATGCTATAATAAAAACGTTTATGAAGAACTATCATAAGTACATATTGCTTTTTCTGGCCCTAATTCTGGCTCTTTTTTCTTATCTTTGGTATTTTGACCGGAAAGCAACCCAAACTTTTAAAGAAGCGGCCATTTCTTCAACCTTATCTGTCCTGCCGGAAAAAATTGATCAAACCCAGGAAGTGGATATTACGGCTGGCGCTACTTACGGAGAGCTGATGGAGACAGCCGGCATCAGCTATGAGACAAAAACAGCCATCTATGAAGCCGCCTTGCCCGTCTATGATCTAGCCAAGATCCGCTGTGAGCGCTGTTTAAAATTAACTTTTGACAATGATTCAAATCAGCTCAAAGAGCTTGCCTACGAAATTGACAGCGAAGACGAGCTTCATGTTAAAAAAACCGGCACGACCACTCCCCTGTCGGCCAACGCCACCAGCACCTCATCCGGCCAAAACCCCTGGACAGCCGAAATTCTCCCTATCCCTTATGAAATAAAAACGCGCGCCGCCCAGGGCCGGATCGAGTCTTCCATGTATCAGGCGGCGCTGGATAGCGAAATTGATATCCGCGCCATTATTGAGCTGGCCAATGCCTTCCAATGGTCTATTGATTTTGCTATGGACCCGCGCGTGGGCGACACTTTCAAGTTTATCTTTGAGGAGCGCTTTTTAGAAGGCGAGTATGTCCGGCCCGGACAAATTTTAGCCGGCAAGTATGTAAACGACGGCCAGGCCTTTTATGTTTATTATTTTGAGGAATCGGAAGACAATATCGGCTTTTTTGACGAGCAGGGCAATTCGGTCCAAAAAATGTTTCTAAAAGCCCCAGTCGCTTATAAATATATTTCCTCCGGCTATACCACCGGCCCCAGATACATCGCCGCTTTCCGGATGTACACTTCCAGCCACCGGGCCATTGATTACGCCGCCGCTATGGGCACGCCTATCCGGGCGGTCGGCGACGGCACCGTCACTTTTGCCGGCTGGAAAACAAGCTACGGCTATTTTGTCAGCCTGCACCACAACGCCACTTATT
>CAZXKB010000075.1:0-12703 GCA_964641285.1 uncultured Gammaproteobacteria bacterium
TATTTCTTTAATCCAGTTTGGTTGTTTAAATTTATATTTTGTGTCTTCTTTTTGTTTATAATACCAGTGGGCGGCGATGCCGTATTGGGCTTCTTCGTGCATTTCTTGAGTTCTAATTTGGAATTCAGTAGTTTTGTTTTCCGGACCAAAGACAGTAGTATGAAGACTGCGGTAGCCATTGGGTTTTGG
This sequence comes from uncultured Gammaproteobacteria bacterium, assembly GCA_964641285.1. Lineage (GTDB taxonomy): Bacteria > Patescibacteriota > Patescibacteriia > Patescibacteriales > CAZXKB01 > CAZXKB01. The sequence goes on from CAZXKB010000075.1 coordinate 190, forward strand.
TACGGCAATATAATCTTTAATTCGGCTAGTTTCAGGCTTCCAGAGAGTATGGATAATACCAAGAGTTCTGTAGCAGTCGGATATTGTCGGGACTATGACGCGCAAAGCAAAGACATCATGGATTTCGTCGAATTTACGGTCTTTTTTTTGCATTTTTTGATAAATGCTATAAAGGTGCTTGAAGCGCCCTTCAATACTATAGGGGATATTGTCTTTTATTAATTTTTGCCCTAAGATGCTTTTAATTTTTTGAATATATTGATTTCGTTCAACCTTTCTTTCTACTTCGTATTTGTATTCAATTTTTTTAAATTCCTCCGGGTAGAGATATCTAAAACAAATATCTTCCATTTGCCATTTAAGGCGCCAAATTCCCAGTAGGCCGGCTATGGGAGCAAAAATTTCTAAAGTTTCTTTAGCAATACGTAGACGTTTTTTTTCCGGCAAAGCTTCTAAGGTTCTTAAGTTATGGAGTCTATCAGCAAATTTTATCAGAATAACCCTTAAATCCTTTGACATAGCCAGAAACATTTTACGCAAGGACTCGATATAGCGCTCTTCGCCACGATATATGATTTTGCTTAGCTTAGTAACACCGGCAACTAAAGCAGCAATTTCCTGGCCGAATTTTTTATTAATATCCTCAATGGTATATTTTGTATCTTCAGGGATGTCATGCAGGACGCCGGCAATAACAGTATTCATGTCGGATTTAATTTGTGCTAAGACAAAAGCGGTATGTAAGCTGTGTTCAATATAAGGCTCTCCCGTTTCTCTTCTTTGCAGGCCATGGGCTTTTTGAGCAAAATTAAAAGCCTCTTCTAAACGAGCGATGTTAGCCCCAGGTTCGTTCCTTTTCACTTTATTGATAATTTGAGCAATAGTCATATATTAGTTTTCAATTATCAATTTTTAATAAGATTATCCTAAGCTTTTTGTATTTTTTCTTTAATTTATGTTATAATAATATTACAAAACTGTGGATTAGTCAATCATTAAATTGAAATAATAGAAAGCACAGATTTTCTATAAATTTTTGTTATTTATTTATTTAAATTTCCCCATGCTAATAAATAAAAAAGTTAGTAAAAACAGAGAAAAATTAGCAGTTGGCTTATTAATTATTACAATTATGGTTATAGCCGCTGCTTTTTTGTTAGCCGTCCCTGTCTCGGCCCAAAGTAACGCTAATAATATGCTTTGGGGAGGCTACGAAGGCAATGTACAGCAAACAACAGGTCTAGGGGAAACTGATATTCGGATAGTAATTGCAAGGATTATTCGTTATTTATTAGGATTTTTAGGTATTATTACCGTACTGTTTGTTATGTATGCGGGTTGGCTATGGATGACTAGCGGCGGTAATGAAGAAAAAATAGCACGGGCGAAAAAGACTTTAATTAACGCTGCCATTGGTTTAATTATTATAGTTACTTCTTTCGGAATTGTGACCTTAATATTAAATAGATTATTAAGTGCTAGTACCGGCATGGGCGGCCCTGGTCCCGGTCCCGGCCCGGGCAGTTCAGGACTTGGTGTAAGCGCTTTAGGAAATTGTACTTTAGAGAGCGTTTATCCAGAACCTAACCAGAGAGAGGTGTCAAGAAATACGGCTATTATCGTTACTTTTAAAGAAGAAGTTAATCCAGTAACAGTGATGGATGGTGGGGGTAATATTTTAACTGACGGGAGAATTAAAATTTATAAAAGCATTGAAGATCCGATGAATTTTATTACTGATGTTAGTGTTAGCGCGACGACTGATAATAAAACTTTTGTCTTTATGCCGAATAATTATTTGGGTTCGCCGTCAGAATATATCTGGTATACGGTTTATTTATCAAACGATATTGAAAAGGCTGATGGCCATGGAGTGTTTGATACTTGCGCCGTTGATTATTTTCAGTGGGAATTTGAAGTAAGCAACAAAGTAGACTTAACTTCGCCTCAAGTGAAAGAAAACGGGGTTTTTCCACCGCCTGACAATGCTCAAGATACAATAACTGGAGCTCCGGCCATACAAGCTGCTGGCTCTGTTACAGTTAACATTCAGCCACAAACACATGCTGACGCTACAGCTGGTACACCGGTACCGATTGGTCCTTCGCCAGCAGCAACGGTTGTTATTGATACCCATTGCCAAGAAAGCGGAATTTTAACAGTAACCGTAGCTACTGACGGTATCACCGCTCAATTAAGCCAGGGTACTACTTTATTGGGTTCGGCTGCTTTTAGCAATGATTCAGTTACTTTCCCAGGAGTTTTTATTTTGACTGTGCCGGGCGGAGGTTATACAGTTGGTAATTCCTGGGATATTAATGTTACTGCGGAAATACAAGCTGATACTTTGAAAGTGGGCAATATTATTTATACATTTGTCTCCGGAGCACCGAATATTTATCAAATTCAAAGAGGCAGTAGTATTAATAATACGGCCGCAAATATAGCATCAGCTTTAATTAGTCATTTGGAAGTGATGGCATCAGCGGCTGGCAATATAGTTACGATAACCGCCTCGGTGGCCGGCGCAGCTGGTAACAGTATTGAACTGTCAACTAATAATCCTTCAGCTTTAAGTATAAATCCGATGTCTGGCGGGCAGGATGGTGGAGAGATAATAACTGTTAATGATAAAAAAGACCAACCTAGGAACGCTATTATCCAGATTAATTTTAATGAAGCTATTAACCCGACTACTGTTTCCGGAAATGCGGCTGATGTAGCCGGCTATATTAGAATTGTTAATGCCCTACCTTCTCCTGTTCCAACCGGAGGAGCTTGTACTTATGACGCTGATTGTGTTTCTTTTAATTGTGTTGGCGGTTTTTGTGCAGGCAGTAATACTTATTTAGAGGGGACTTTTATGGTTTCCAATCAATACCAGACAGTAGAATTTATTAGCGACAATCAGTGCGGCATTAATGCCTGCGGCGAGCCGGTTTATTGTTTGCCGGAGAATAGCCATTTACGAGTTGAGTTAATAGCCGCCAATTTAGAAGGCTGTGTTAATTGCGCAGCTAAAACCCCTTTTACCGATTGTATCGGCGGTCATTGCTATAATAGCGCTACCAGCGAAAATCATCCTTTATCAGCTATTCCTCTGGACGGTATTGCTGACGTTGCTTTAAATTCCTTAGACGGAGATAGAAGCGGGGACGCGGAAGGCCCGATCACTTTTTATGATGAAAATAATACTTTCGGCAATGGCGATAATTACCAATGGTCTTTTTATATCAGCGATAAAATAGACTTAAATCCACCAATCATAACTTCGACTAATCCTATTAATAGCCTTACAGACGTTTCTTTGTCTGATTCGATAGAAATAAATTTTAGCAAGCTCATGATGGCCAGTAGTTTAAGAACCGGCAGTACGGAAATTTTTAACGGCCAAACATATACAGAACATAAATTAATCAATTTTTGGAATTTTGCCAATCAGCCGACAGGTTATTGGATAGCTAAAGACGATATTGACAATAGCCTTCCATTAGACGGTGAGCCGGATTATACCCAGGCGGAAATCAGGCATTCATTGTTGGCTGACTCAACCAGCTACCGGGCGCAAGCCGGTTCCGGAGTAAGGGATATTTATCAAAATTGCTATAAGCCGAGTTCAAGTGCAACCTGCATAGGTAGTCCATCTTGCTGTGGCGAGGTGCCGATTGCTGGCAGTAGTTGTCCGTAAAAATAAAATATAATAAATTCATATTTTATATTTAATGAAGTTTAGAAAGACAAAAGTATTTGTTTTTATCGTTGCCGTAACTTTTTTTACAGTAGCAGGTTTTGTTATCGCTGTTTCGGTACACGCCCAGAGCGCTAACAATATGCTTTGGGGCGGACAAGAGGGGAATTTTCAGAGTGCTACCGGATTGGGCCAGGAGGATCCGCGAATTGTTATAGCTAATATTATTAGGATCGTTTTGGGATTTTTAGGCATAATCGCCGTAATTATTTTGATTTACGGAGGGTGGTTGTGGATGACATCAGCTGGCGATGCGTCCCGGGTTGATAAAGCCAAGAAAGTTTTAATCGCGGCGGCTATCGGACTAGTAATAATATTATTGTCTTTTGCTATTGCCTCTTTTATTTTAAATAAATTATATACCGCTACTGTAGGCTGTACGGATTTCGATACCAGGCCTTGTGGTTGCGGAGGCATGGGAACGCAAACGTGTTTAAATAATAATTGGGGAACGTGCATGGGTGATTGTACCCAGTGTTGCTGTTTTGGCGTTTGTCAAGCCTGTCCTTGCAGTACCGGTCCTGGTCCTACTCTTTGCGACAGCAATACGATGATGCCTGGATGTCAGCCGGATGATATGATGTGTAGTACGGGTTATTACTGCGCCAGCAGTACTTGCACCTGCCAATTAGCCGGCAGTTATGGGGACCCTTGCGATAGCGATACGGGAACATCGATTTGCGACCCCGATGATGCTATGTGCCATTCTTATTTAAGTTGCGACAGTACAACCTGCACTTGTCTTGGCGGTCCGGTAATTGAGTGGATCAGTCCGATAGGCGGTTTTTGCGACGGCGATATTAATACGCCCTGCCAAGACGATGGCGACTGTACTGCTTTTACTCCGGCCACCTGTAATTTAGATATTCCTAACGGAGCTGTTGGTAATTTGGTTACTATTGGTGGAGTGTTTTTCGGCACGACCACCGGTAACGTTTATTTCTGGGACGGCAGTAGTTTCAGTATTGCCGCGTCTTTTCCAAATACAGTTAATCCCAATTGCAATGACAATTGGAATGATAATGAAATCATCGTGGTAGTGCCAGGCGGGGCTGTCGGCGGGCCGGTTAGAATTGAAAGAAGCGGCGGAGAGACTGATGACACTAATGATACGCGCGGCCCCAGTGTGCCTGATTTTATTATTAACACCATTGTCAGACCGGGCCTTTGCCAGCTAACTCCGGGCCATGGGCTGATGAATGATTTAATTACTTATGACGGTATTAATTTATTGAACAGTGCAGCTAATTTCGGTAATTTAACCAGCTATGTACCGGCTTTAAATTCAGTCTTTTTAAATAATTTACAAGGCACAGCTGAAGTGCCCAATATTTCAACCGGCAATACTATCAGTTTCGTAATTAGTGGCTCAGGAGAAAATAGCAATTTTCGGAATTTTACTAAAGACGAGGAGCCGTATGCCGGCCCTTATATTACTTCTTTTGAACCAACAGCCGGACCACCAGGGCAGTATGTTACTGTCAGAGGAAGCGGTTTTGGACGCGTCCAGGGTTCCAGCCAGGTTTTTTTTGGTGACGAAGTAACCGGCACAGAAGCTAATTATGATTTTCCCGAAGTTTGCGCTGATAGTGTTTGGAGCGATAACCAGGTTATCGTCAAGGTACCCAATGGCTTGACCAATGGCAATTATACCTTAACCATAGTTATTGATATTTGGGTTATAAATACAGATGAGCTTAGCCCTAATATTTTTATTGCAGACAGCAGTCTATCGTTATTGCCTAGCTTATGTAAATTAGAGCCGATTATGGGGCCCCATAACAGCCCAATTAGTTTATGGGGAGAATATTTTGGTCCGGAGATTTCTGGCTTAGTCAGATTTCATTTAAACCAGGACCAAAGCGGAACGGCTATTATTTTTTGGGGCACCGAAGTCGATGCGGACAAAATTGAAACTACGGTTCACCAAAATGCGGTCAGCGGTCCGGTTCGGGTAGTACAAAACGGCAGCGAGGGCAATGGCCTCAATTTTTCAATAGGCTTATGTACTGAGGCGCCTAACCCGGACGATGCTTGCGGAACCCAAATTTGCTGTCCAGCCGGCACCTATGAAGAGGGAAGATGCCATGCGGTTTTGGATGATTGTTACATCAGCATTCCCAGTTCAGTGTATGAATGGGATTTTAGCACAGAAATAGGAGGTAATGGACAAATTGGGGATCCTTGTGACGGAGATTTAATTACCGCTGGGTGCCAAGCCTCAAGCACTATGTGCGCTACTCCTTTAATTTGCGAATCGCCTAGTTGTACTTGCCAGCCGGTAGGTCTAAATTCATGCTCAGGCTATGATATGTTCCAGTGTGTTTTGGCCGAATTTTGCCCCAATTCACCAGGCCAGTGCTCGCCTTATACCGGCGGTTTGCCTCAAGTTGTCGGCACCTGTACTTCCACCTGCGAGGGGGTGGGCGTTTGTACCACTGCTTCTTGTTCGTATAACAGTAGTATGGATAGATGCATTAATGGAATAGATTGTGATTTAACTGCGACGACGACAGATATTTTAAACAACCCCATAACCGCTTATTGCGCTGATTATAGCGGTATGGGACGTTGGCATATTAATACTAACTTAAACTGTCCTAATGGCTGGACTTCAATTGGGGGCAATACTTGTGTGGATTTAAATACTTCTTGCATTTTATGCGGCCCCGGCTTTATTTGCCAAGATGATTATGATAGCGACGGGCAAGGGCTTTGCAGTATTGACCAAGATATTTGTCCGGGTATGGCTACCTGCAACGCCAGCGATGAATGTGTACTTAATGATAATGCGGTCTGTGAGTGCTGTTGTGAGATCGGACAGGATGCCCGGGATTGCTGTACGCCTCTAATTTGCGAAGGAGAATGCGGGACTGATGCTACTGGTCCGGACACAGATACATTTGGCTATTGCAGTGGTTGCGCTAATGCTGGCACGACCCAAGCCGACCATGATGCGGCCTGCAATTGCTTTGGCCACAGCGGTAAGTTTTGTGATACGGATGACCCTGGTTATCCCGACGGTGTTTGCCGCGATTGTGCTCAATTATCCTCCCTTCCTCAATGTGCTAGCCACTCAAGTGTCTGCTGTATTGACGCAGAAAATAGCAATGCTTGCCGGGGCGGAGACGGCAACTTAGTTTCAGCTTTTCCCGGGTTTTGCGCTTATTATGACTGTCAGCTACCGCCTTTCGCAGATTTATGCGATAGCGGTAACCCTGATATAAGTGGCGTCTATGACAACCTTGATAGCTGTAATTCAGGGTGTGCCAGCGGGAGCAATCCAGGAGGAGGTCAATCGTGCTACGATATGATGAGTAATAATTGCGCATTAATTTGCGCAACCGGTTATGAATGTTTGGGCGAAGACGGATGCAATAATGGCGCTTGTGCTCCGAATGACACTACCTGTCTTTGCTGTTGTAATCCCAGCGCTGATTTATGCGATACCATAAACCCTGAATATCCGGATTTAGTCTGTCAACCGGATATTGAGCCTTGCACTAATGCTATTAGGGGACTTTGTTGCGGGTGTACTCAAGATGATAATTGCGGCAATCCTAATATAATCGGCTGCGGTAGTGACACTTGCTGCCGGGCCAGGCCTAATATTACCACTACATTTCCTATTGACGAAGATACCAATATTTGCCGCAATACTTTAATTAAAGCTGAATTTGACCAGTTGATGGATCTTAGCAGTTTTTCCGGAAATGTTATTGTTGCGGGCGATTACGGCACAGACCCCTGTCCGGCCGGAACCCAATATTTAGCCCTGAACGGACATACACCAACGGAGAAAAATATTTTAGTCCAAGCCCTTTATAAAGCTTTAAGAGTTTTTAAGAGATTTTTAGAACCGATATTGCCATCACGATTAGCCAGAGCTTATACTAATCCTAACTTGAGCCATAATTATTGTGCCATCATCGGAACAGTGAGCGGTTATCATGATACAGCCGGTTTTAGTGTTTTAGAATTCAGCCCCAGTTATTTATTAGACGGAGACAGATTGTATTATGTCATTGTTAAAGGAGATGAGAATTTGGATAGCGCTAACGGGGTATTAGGTTCGTGGGGGATTGGTATGAATGGCCCAGCTAACAGCAACAACACTTTTAATAACATAATTTATAATAATTCATATATCTGGTCATTTATTACTTTATCCGAGCAAGCAAGCAATAACGGCGTATGTGAATTAGACCATGTAGATATAGAGCCGGCGTCTTATTTATTTCAGACTACAGTTAATAATACAAACAACGAAAATGATTTGAATGCCAATGACAATACCTTTGATACGGTTAAAGACAGCGATAAAGTTTTTATAGCTCAAGCCAAAGCGGCGAATGATGATATTCTGGCTCCCGTGGCCGACTATGACTGGTCCTGGACTTGGTCTTCTAATAATCCTACCGTAGCTGATTCAGTGCTGGGAGTAATCGGTTTGAGCGCAAATAAAAATTTAATTAGAGCAAGTGAAAATGTTATTGATGGGACAGCGCAAATTACAGCGGAAGCACTAATTACGGTAGATAATTATTTAACGCCTTCTACCGTAGGCAATATTTACGTCGGCAGTGCTGATGTTTATGTTTTTGTTTGCGAGAATCCTTGGCCGCCGGTTAAATCTGATGGCACCTGGCAGCCATGGAGCGATGCGGTTGAAGGAATGAGCTGTTTGCCGGCCACCGGCCCTTGCTATAACACTAATTACGAAATATATTATTGCCGGGATACGGGCGGAGAAGGCACCGCTGATGACTTTCCGGCGATTATAAGCGATAGTACGATTATCAGAGGTTCTTCTACTTTGCAGAATGTCTATAAAGAAGCTTATTTTTTCCGCGAAGAAGTGCCGGATGTTTCTTCCATAAATCTAACCGCTACTACCACCCCCACAGAAGGGGAGAAAATAGCTCTTTATTGGAATGACGTTATTGTTCCACCTACGGAAATTTTAGAAGAATATATAGTTTATTATGGTACCAATTCCGGCTCTTACCCTAATTCAACCTCTGTTAGCTTGGCTATGGCCCATACTGCTGCAGCTCCGTTCATTGTTGACAATTTAGAGAATGGCGTTACTTATTATTTTGCAGTGACGGCTAAATATGTAAGCCAAGCGGAAAGTGGTTATTCAAATGAAGTATCTAATGCGCCAGCGGATACACAGGGACCGGGAGTACCGGCTAATTTATCAGCCAATCCCAATGACGAAGAAGTCGGATTAAGCTGGGACGCTAACACGGGAGACGACACTGTTGGTTATAAAATCTATTACGGCACCAGTCCGGGCGTTTATGGATATTCTGAAAAAGTCGGTAATGTTACAGAAGTTATAATCGCCGGTTTAACTAATGGCCATACTTATTATTTTACTGTAGCCGCTTTAGACGGATACGATAATGAGAGTGGTTATGCCAGCGAAGCTCGGGCTGTTCCTTTTGCTGTGCCGGTTAATTTAGCCGCCACAGCTATAAGCGTCACAGAAATTGATTTAAGCTGGGATGCGGCCGTGGGAGCGGTTAGCTATAATGTTTATTACGACTTAGCTTCCGGTGAGCCCTACAGTGGTTTTATTACGGGGATAATCGGCAACTCTATCACTGTTTCCGGGTTAAACAATGATACAATTTATTATTTTATAGTAAAGTCTGTTAATACCGATTCTTTTGAAAGTAATGCCTCCGGTGAAGTATCAGAAAGAACTATGCCGTAATAATTTAATAATAATTTATAATAATTATGTTTAATGACAATGATAACAAAAATATGCCCATGGACAATAGTATGGGTGAACAAAATATTAATAAACAGGCGAAACAAGGACTAAACGCGCCTGAATTGGATAATAAAAAAGCGTCAGAAGTTGATTTTGAAGCAAGCAAAGAGAAAGGAAGAGTCGAAGATTTGTTTGCAGAAACTGAAGGGGAAGTGGGCGGACAAGAAAAAAAGCCGGAAATTTTTCAACCCAAAGAAAAAAATTTAGAGATAGAGGCAGAAAGAGAAGAAGCTTCCTTGGCTAAGCCCGCTTCGTCTACCGGAACAAAGAAGAAAATTTTCATTCTGGCTGGCTTGGCAGTTGGTTTGCTGGCAATAGGCGGAGGAGGCTTTTTGGTATTTTATTCATATTCTAGGTCGATAGAAGAGGATAAGGCCGAAAAAATCATTGCTCCGGTTCAGACAGAGATAGAAGAGAAAGCGGAGATTGAGAGTGAAAATCAAAAAGAGGATACCACTAGCGCATCCAAGCCTCCGGAGGTTTCACCTGATTTAACTTTGGATAGTGATAATGACGGATTAACTGACGAAGAAGAAAGGGCTTTGGGAATGAATATTAATAGCGTTGATAGCGATAGCGACGGTTTATTTGATCGGATAGAAGTAAAAGTTTATAAGACCGACCCTTTAAATTCGGATACGGACGGTGATGGTTTTTTGGACGGCGAAGAAGTAAAAGACGGGTATAATCCCAAGGGTGAAGGAAAGTTATACGAGTTAAAATAAAAGTCAGATTTATATTGTATGTTTAGTAAATCTAATAAACAAAAAGATGAGGCGGGCGGACAAATTAGGCCAGTAGGAGAAGATACAAAAACAGGAGAAGAGGAGCTTGGTAAAGAAATTGTCGTTCATGTTATGCCAAAGCGGTTTTTCCCAGCTCAGCCAGCCGCTCGGAAAGCCAAGGGTATAGGCCTGGTAGTTATGCTTGGTGGAGTAATTTTTTTAATAGCAGCTTTGGCTTTTTTGTATTTTTATTTTATTAAATCAGGACCAGGGCAAGTAGGTGGACAGGAAAAAATAACTGAGTTTAGCCAGACCGCGGTTGAGTTGGAAAATAAAAAAGAGAGCCAATCAATTGCGGTAAAAGAAACAGAAGAAAAAGAGACATCACCTAAGACACAAAATGAGCAGGAAGCCGGGGAAGCAACAGAGACTATACAGGAAGAGAGCCTTGCCACAGCAACTACAACCAAAGAAACTACTACTGCTACCAGCACAGAAGATGCAGAGGAAGCTACTTCTACTAAAATAATAGCTGTTCCTAAGACTAAAGAATATAAAGTCGCGGCTGACAGCGACGGTGATGGTTTGTCAGACGAGGAAGAGATTTTATTTGATTGTAGCGCTAATCTTAAAGACAGTGACGGCGATGGTTATGAAGACCTGGCAGAAGTTTTGAATTTATATAATCCGGCTGGCAGTGGCCAGATTATGGTTAATCCCAATATAGAGAAATACATTAATAGCAAATATAGTTATAGCCTGTATTATCCTTATGTTTGGCCAGTTGAAAAAGCAGGGAGCGAAGATTCAATAATATTTAAGCTAGACAATAACCAGTTTATTCAAGTGATAATCCAGCCTAATTCCGGAGGGCAAACTATCCAAGAATGGTACCAAGAGCAAATGGGAGTAGAGACGATAAAAAGTGAGCGGACGCCATACAAAAAAGGCTGGCAGATAGTTACAAGCGAAGACAATTTAACCTATTATTTATCTAAACCAGGCTATGATAGTTTTATTATTGTTTCCCATAGTTTGGGCGTAAGCGACGTTTTAAATTATAAAAATATATTTGAGATGATGATTAAATCTTTAGAAATTAGTAATTAGGATTTTTATAGTTGTTAAATAGCTAAATGGTTAATTGATGTAATATTATATGGTGGAAGTTAATAATAAAACAAGAAGCAGAATTGATTTAGTTTTAGTCAAAAAAGTAGCTGAAAAATTTTTAAAATATTATAATATAAAGAGAAGATTCGCCAATATGAATGGCGATAATACGAATGATAATAATGTAGAAGTATCTATTGGCTTTGTTGGGGGCAAGACTATTCGTGGCTTAAACAAGCAATACCGAGGGGTTGATAAAGCGACTGATATATTGTCATTTCCTGACCAAGAAAGTAATTTTTTAGGAGAAGTTATTATTAATTATGCCCAAATAAAAAAGCAGGCTAAATACTACTCAAAAAGCGTTAAACAAGAGTTAATTTTTATTCTTGTACATGGGTTGTTGCATCTAGCTGGTTATGACGATAAAACAGAAACAGGAAAGCAAGAGATGGAAAAATTAGGAGAAAAATTTATCAAATTCCTAAATTATAATTTCTAATTTAGAAGTTTAATAGTTATGATTAGAATTAAACGGTTATGGCAAAGTTTTAGATATGCTCTAAAGGGTTTAATTAAGACGTTCCGGGAAGAGCAGAACTTAAAAGTGCAGGCCTTTATTGGCTTGGTAGTTATTCTTTTAGCCGGTTATTTTAAAGTTAGCCGCTTAGAATGGTGCTTGCTTATTTTTACGATTGGCTTGGTTATTTTAACCGAAATAGTCAATAGCGCAGTGGAACGAGTGACCGATGTTTTAAAGCCGAGAATTAACGGCTATGTTAAAGAAATAAAAGATATTATGGCCGCGGCGGTAATGCTAGCCTCAATAGTAGCGGTATTAGTTGGATTAATTGTTTTTTGGCCGTATTTTTTCTCATAACTTATAACTTGTAACGCATAATTTATAATGTAAAATTTTATGTCTCCTAAAAATGCTATCATTATTTTAACCATTATTGCCATTGGCAGTGCCCTGCTTTTTACCTATTTATATTATAACCAACAATTAGCTATCAGCCCGGCTAATAAGCCAGACAGCTCTTTTATTAACCAGATAAGTGAAGATGCTGATACTACGCCAAAGCAATTAACTAAAGAAGAAAGGATGCAGGAATTATTCCAAGCCATGGCCGAAACGGA
>CAZXKB010000076.1:0-26362 GCA_964641285.1 uncultured Gammaproteobacteria bacterium
CTACCGCTGCACCCAAAACGCCAGCGCTACCTAAGGCTTTTATATCTCCTTCGGTTACTAGCTTTGAGTTATACAACATTACGTAAAATCTGCATTGTTTTTTTTCCCAGATATGGTAGACGGCTTCGGCCAGCACTTGCTCTGATAAATTCCTTTCCTTCTCCTGAAACACTTTAGATATACCGACAGTATGTACATCTTCGCCATCAGGCCAATATTCAAGCGGTATAACTACGTCTCCTTCATCGTCAGTGGTTTTATCTATAACTTCATAGTTAGTAAAGGCTGTTACTTGGCTTAGCCACGGCTTACGAAGGCTTCTTAAGTCCCTGATAGGAATACCAAATTTATTGAATTCGCTACCCCGATATATTTTCCAGCCTTTGTCTTCTAAGTATTGCGGCAGTCCCAAGTCTCCTTTGTTTACTACATAGTTTGGTTGGAGTAGATTAACCATGGCTGGATCAAGCTTGGTAGGAGCAATGAAATTGGGAGATTCAGTTGAGATGTTGGTTGGATGATAGTCTAAATATGAACCTGATTCAGCCTCTGAGCTAGAATCTGCATATGTTTTTACTGTAATAAAAAAAATTGCTACAGCTAAGAATATTAATGCTTTTCTTAACATTGTCTTTCACCACCTTTCTTGTGACAGTGCTTATAAAAATGGAAGGCGGGGTTCAGTTATATAAGTACTAAACCCTGCCTAAAGTTCAAATTACGGAGTCCCGACCTTTGACATTGTTTTGGTGTGCGAGGACACTTTTAGAGAATTTTCAGAATTGACGATTGAAGTGTTAGACGAACCTTTACCCAGACCCCAACCGGCTGTTTTGCAGGGAGAGCTGTTTTTATAAGCGAATTCTCCGGAAAAATAGCCTCCAGCAGTAGCACCGTTTTTTGCCATAAAAGTGGCTCCCTCATAAGCACCGTTTCCATATACTTTGACTATACCCGGTTTACTCAAAATAGAATATGAGCCTCCTTTAGTCAGCACTTCACAAGATCGTGAATTGCTTGTTTTTCCGAGCTGAACAACAGTTTCGCCTATTGCTCCCGCACTTCCTTTTATTGAAGCCGAATAGCAAGGGCCGAAATCTTTACCTTTGTATTTAGCTCCGGTTGAGTTATAGCCGGAAGCAAAATTACCATCACCCTTGTCAACTGTTGCCCAATTGGTTTGTCCCGCCTGACCTTTAACAATGACTTCTCCTGGTCCGTAAATTTGCTTGGTGTTGGCCATTGAATCAATAATTGAAACAGACTTGGAAGCGGCATATTTGTTACCGTCTTTGTTATTAAGGCCTTTAAGAATGGCTTTTACGTCTGCTGAACCGGTGACAAATTTAGTTGCTTTTGCCTTATAACTGCCTTCGGTGATTCCCAGGGATTCGCCGCCAACATTTTCATTGCCGTGCGATTTATAAGCATTCACCCAAGCCTCACCCTCGGTTTTTTGCGGATAGGGACCATTGCAATTAGGCCCGCATGCACTTGCCTGCTGACAAACAAAACTAACTATAAAGGCTATAGCCAAAGTAGTTATTGTTATTTTTTTCATTACTGTTCTCCTTCTGTTAAGTATTATTATTTACTTACGCCAACATTTGTTACGCCTAATTTTTACATTGATTCCTTCTCCTCCCTTCTGTTTTGTTGATTTGGTTGTCTAAAGATCATATAGTTATTCTTTGATAACCATAGTTTATTATAGTAAATAAAAAATAATAAATTGTCAAGAGAGATTTATTATTATATAATTAATTCATGTTTTTATATATTGATACAACTTTAGGGCATGATATAGAAATTATAATCAAGAAAAAAGATAAAATTATTGCCTGTAAAAAAATAACAGCCGCATATAAGCAAGCGGAAAAATTGCTGCCCATGATTGATAGATTGTTAAAAGAAAATGGATTAACAATAAGGGATTTAAGTAAAGTATTAGTGACAAATCAGGGCGGTAGCTTTACCTCATTAAGAATCGGTATTATTACCGCTAATACCCTGGGCTACGGCCTGGGAATACCGGTGGTAGGAGTTACTTCTGTCAGTCAAGGAATTAAAAAATTAACTAAAAATAATAATAAATTTGGTTTAGTAAAGCCTATTTATAACAGAGCACCGAATATAAACAATAAAAAAGAAAGCAATTATCAATAAAATTGTGGATTAAATGTTGAAAAATAGCTGTTAAATTTGTTGTAAAAATTAATAATTATTACCCCACTTATTAACAAGTGGTTTTTTTATATTTAAAATAGCTTATTTTAGGTAATTTTTAAATGGTGATATAGGATTGACAAATGGGTATAAGTGGTTTATAATTAAATTATATCGGTGAAAAGTGGGGAATTGTGGAGAAATAAATATAAATAACAAAATAAAAATAAAAAATGATTCAGCTAAGATATTACACGCTGATTCAAAAACAAAAATAAAACCCAGTTTTTGGGAATTGACCGGAAGGTCAAAATAGCATGGGGATGCGGCTGGTCCTGGGCTTAATCAGGACAATCTTTAAAAATTAAGGCGAAGAAGGGGTCTGATCGCGCATTATTTTGCTGATCAGCCTCCTCTTGAGTCTTAGTGCTCTGGACAAAAATAAAATTTAAAACAAAAACAAAAACAAAATTTTTTTACCTTGCTATATGATTATATAATCAACCAATAAATTTTTAGGGCCCAAAAATGTTCATCGGTGAATATAACCACAACTTAGATAGCAAAGGAAGATTAGCCGTGCCAGCTAAATTCCGAACGCTACTTAAAGACGGAGCAGTTGTGACCAGAGGATTAGACAACTGTCTTTTTTTGTATCCTAAAAAGGAGTGGAATATTCTGGCGGAAAAATTAGCAACGAAATTACCGATTAGCCAAGGTCGGGCCAGGGCTTTCTTGCGTTTAATGCTGGCCGGAGCCATGGAAGTTGAATTTGATAATCAAGGCCGCATTACTTTGCCTGAATATTTAAGAAAGTTTGCCAAATTGTCCAAGAAAGTAATTGTTGCCGGCCTTTATGATCGGCTGGAGATTTGGAATGAAGCTACTTGGCATAAATACAAAACGGAAACAGAAAAAGAAAGTAATAAGATAGCCGAAACTCTGGGTGAGCTAGGGGTATAGTAAGTAAGGGTTAAAAAGTTAGTAATTACATAATATTATCACACGACGGTTACTGTTATAGGGCAGGTTACTAAAAATAAAAATAAAATATGACAAAAAAAATTCAATGTCAAATAAGGCCGGAAAAAGAAATTGAACCAATAAAAGTAAGAATTATAAAAGCGCCTTTAGTTAATACCGCCCAATTAAAAGATATAATTGCGGCCAGAGCAAGAGCACTTATATTATAAAATATATAACCAGTAACTTATAACCCCAAATTTTTTATACGAGTTATTGGCTATAGGTTATGAGTTATTCAAAAAGGTGGATTATGTTCATACACCAGTAATGCTTAAGGAGGTTTTAGAATTTTTAATTCCATTACCAGGACAGAATTTTATTGATTGTAATTTGGGTAGTGGCGGCTATACCTTTTCTATTGCTGAAAAAATTGTTCCTCGGGGGAAAATAATAAGTATTGACTTAGACGAAAAAGCAATAGAACATGCCCAAAAAAAAATAAATAAAAATAAAAATAAAAACATCATTTTAGCGCATGATAATTTTAAGAATTTACATAAAATTGTACAAAAATATTGGCCAAACAGGCAAGCTGCCAAATTTAATGGTGTTATATTCGATTTGGGCTTATCATCAACTCAACTCCAGGACAGGAGCAGGGGATTTTCTTTTCAACTGGATGCTCCGTTAGATATGGCTTATGGCCAGAGAGTAGATAATAAAAAACAGGCAACAGAATATATAGTAAATTATTATAAGAATGAAAAATTGGAAAAAATATTAAAAGAATATGGCGAGGAAAGATATGCGCGGAGGATTGCTGGAGCAATAGTCAAAGCAAGGAGGAGAGCTCCACTAAAAACTACCGGGCAATTAGTAAATATTATAAGCGAAGTCGTGCCGGCTGTATATAAAAAAGGCAGGAACATTCATTTTGCTACCCGCACTTTTCAGGCTTTACGTATTGCCACCAACGATGAATTAGAGAATTTAAAACAAGCTTTGCCGCAAGCAATGAATTTATTGGCTAAAGATGGAAAAATTATAGTAGTTTCTTACCATAGTTTAGAGGATAGGATAGCTAAGAAGTTTTTTTTGACAGAAAGCCGTGATTGTATTTGTCCGCCCCAAGCTCCACTCTGCCAATGCGGGCATAAATCTAAGCTTAAGATAATCACTCGTAAAGTAGTAACTCCCACAGAGGAAGAAATAAAAAATAATCCTCGGGCCAGGAGCGCAAAAATAAGAGTAGCGGAAAAGATTTAGCATTCTTATAAGCGCTATAGTATAAATAAAAACAAAAATAAAATAAATGTCGCAAAAACAGAAAAGATCAATTAAAGATTTATCTCATCATAATGGTTATGCCAAGAATAAAGGCAAGAATCGTAAGATTTATTGGCGTCTTTTATATAATCTTTTAATTATTTTAATAATATCTTGCGGCATCTATTATATTGTTAGTATTAATGATCTATCTGCCAAAGGTTTTGTGATGCAAGAATTAAAAAATAAATTGGCAGTTATAAACAAAGATAATAAAGACATGGAGCTAAGGGTTATGGAATTAGAGTCTTATGAGAATATAGATCAAAGAGCGAATAATTTAAAAATGGTAAAAGTTGATAAAATTGATTATTTCACTATTATTGATGAAACCGTGGCTAAAAAGTAAATATAGTTGATTTTTAAATAATATATTAAAATAATATATTATGTTGGCTAGAAAGAGTAACAGAAGAAATAAAGAGAAAGCTAATCGCCTCCATTTAATAATGGCGATTGTTTTTTTATTAGTAGGTTTAGTGCTATTTAGGCTTTGCAGTATACAGGTTTTAAAATACGATTTATATGTTGCTTTAGCTTCCGATCAACATCAAGTATACAATGAGCTAAAACCCGATAGAGGCAGGATTTTTATTCAGGATAATCAAGAATTTTCCGATAGTGAATTTTTTCCAGTAGCTACAAATAAGGATTTTGCCTTAGTTTATGCTATTCCCAATGAGGTTAAAAACATTTCTGAAGTAGCGGAAAAATTATATATAATTTTTGACCAGGATAAAGTAGCTGATGAAGTAGAAGAATTATTGGAAAATGATGAATATTTTTCCGATAATGAAAAGGGTAACATTATTATTGACGAGCAAAAAAAAGAAGAATTTAAAAAAATTAAAAGAGAGCTAGAGATTAAATTGAGAAGAGAGGAAATGATAGAAAATTATGAAAATATTTTTAAAAAAAAGAATGATCCTTATGAGCCAATTAAACACAAAGTTAATGAGAAGCAATTAGCGAAAATTAATGAATTAGACTTTCCGGGTATAAACTATCTTATGGAAACTCATCGTTATTATCCGGAGGGAAATATTGGAGCTCATATTTTGGGCTTTATCGGTTTTAACGAAGATGAGAAATGCGGACAATACGGCTTAGAAGGATTTTTTAACGAAGAGTTGTCAGGTAAGCTTGGCTCTATTAGGGCGGAGCGTTCAGCAACGGGCGATTTAATTATTATGAATGACCGGGAATATAATAAACCTCAAAACGGTAGTGATTTAATTTTGACCATTAATCGTTCTATCCAATTTTTTGCCTGCCGAAAACTTAATGAAATAGCCATGCGGCATGGAGCTGACGGAGGTAGTGTTATTGTTATGGATCCTTATACCGGCGCTATTTTAACAATGTGCTCTTGGCCTGATTATGACCCGAATAATTACGGGGAAGTTGATGATATAAATACTTATAACAATCCGGCAATTTTTTCCCAATTTGAGCCAGGTTCAATTTTTAAAGTATTTACCATGGCGGCCGGTATTGACCAGGGAAAAATTATTCCGGAAACAACTTATCATGACGAAGGCATGGTGAAAGTTGAGGGATGGCCCAAGCCATTAAAAAATTCTGACTTTGATACTCACGGCGGACACGGGATTGTGGACATGGTTACGGTTTTAGAGGAATCTTTAAATACTGGGGCAATATTTGCCATGCAAAAGACAGGGGCAGATATTTTTGCTGATTATGTAAAATATTTCGGTTTTGATGAGAAAACCGGGATTGAATTGGAGACGGAAGGGAGTAATAATATTAGTAGTTTGGAAAGAGAGAATATTAGGCCGGTGGAAGCAGCAACCGCCTCTTATGGCCAGGGGATAACCGTAACACCATTGCAGATGATAACTGCTTATTCCGCGATTGCTAATGGCGGGATTTTGATGAAGCCTTATTTAGTGGGGGAGATTATTTCTCCATCCGGGGAAAGAATCAAAACCCAGCCAAAACAAATTCGCAGAGTAATTTCAGAACGAACTGCCATGCTTCTATCCGGAATGTTGGTTAATGTGGTTGAGGGTGGCCATGCTCTGAGAGCGGGAGTAGATGGTTATTTTGTCGGGGGTAAAACCGGCACAGCGGAAGTTCCAGATAAAGAAAAACGCGGTTATAGCGATATGACTATCCATACTTTCGTTGGTTTCGCCCCGATTGACGAGCCAAAATTCGTAATGCTGGTAAAGCTGGATGACCCGAAAAGCGTTCGCTTTGCCGCGTCTTCGGCCGCGCCTTTGTTTGGAGAGATCGCGGAATTTATTTTAAATTATTATCAAATACCAAAGGAAAGGTAGATTAGGTAGTTAGTGATCGAGGGATTAGATAGTAATAGACCTTTTTTTTACATTTATTTCTATTTATAACATGAAAAGATTTATTCAATTAAAACTTAAAATTTTAGCTAAAATAATTCTGGCTAAATATAAACCGGATGTTGTTGGTATTACCGGTAGCGTTGGCAAAACCAGTGCTAAAGAGGCGGTTTTTACAGTATTGTCCAAAAAATTCAAGGTGAGGCGAAATATTAAGAATTATAATAATGAAATTGGCGTACCCTTGACGATCATAGGAATGGATTCCCCCGGACGGTCTGTTTTCGGCTGGCTTAGGGTATTTTGGCAAGCAGGTAAATTAATATTTATTAAAGATAAAAATTATCCCCGTGTTTTGGTTTTAGAGATGGGGGTTGACCGTCCGGGGGATATGAAATATTTAAATAGTATAGTTAAATGCAAAATTGGAGCAGTAACATTGATTGGCCCGGTTCATTTAGAGTTTTTCCACTCTATTGAAAACATTCAAAAAGAAAAGGGAAGGTTAATTCAGAATTTAGCTAAAAATGGCTGGGCGGTTTTAAATTATGACAATGAAAAAACCAGACAAATTGCCAAGATGAGCAAGACCAAAATTTTAACTTATGGTTTTTCCGAGAAAGCGGATGTTAAGGCCCAGCAAGTTGTTTTCAGCTTTGATAAAGGCGCGAATCTAGATGAATATACAGCGAAGAAGATGAACAATAATAACTTAGCGGGGATTAGTTTTAAATTAAGCTATAAAGGCTCTTTCGTACCGGTTTTACTGCCAAAAATTGTCGGTTATGGGGCTGTCTATGCAGCTTTGGCCGGAGCGGCTGTCGGCTTAACTTATAATTTTAATTTAGTAGAGATATCGGAAAGTTTGCGTCGGTTTGAGTCTCCTCGGGGGCGGATGAACTTAGTTAAAGGCATAAAAAATACTTTAATTATAGACGATACTTATAATTCTTCTCCTCAATCAGCTATGGCCGCTTTAGATATAATGAAAATGATTTCAGTATTAGCGCCCGCACGTAAAATAGCTGTTTTAGGAGATATGCTGGAATTAGGAAGTTATAGTCAGGAAGGCCATAAATTGGTGGGCAAACATTTAGTGAAATCTAAAATTAATAAATTAATCTCGGTTGGAGAAAGAGCATTTGATATTGCTTATGGCGCGGAAGAAGCCGGCATGTCCCGCGACCATATATTTCATTTTGGCGACCCTGTTTCAGCCGGAAAATTCGTTCAATCAAGGATAAAGGAAAACGATTTAATTTTAGTAAAGGGATCGCAAGGGGCAAGAATGGAAAAAATAGTTAAGGAAATTATGGCTGAACCTTGGCGAGATAAAGAAATATTAGTCAGGCAAGATAAGCAATGGCTGAATAAATAGGAAGTAATTTTAATTATTAATAATTTAACGAATTCCAATTAATAGTTGGATTTTTTTGTTAATTTAATACCTTTTTGTTATAAATGATTTAAAAAGTAGCTGCCCCCTTTATTTTATTAACAAAATATGATAAAATACAATAAGAATTAAACATAAATTTTAGTATTTATTAGTAATAACAAAAAATTAGCCAATATTAAATAAAATAATTAATTAATTTCGCTAATTGTATAAAGAATTATTTAATTTAGCGAAAAGATAAAAATATGGAAGCATATTGCGTCAAGTGTAAAGCGAAAAAAAACATGACAGATGAGCAGGAAGTGGAAATGAAAGGTAAAGGCGGTGTAAAGAGAAGAGCTATGAAAGGAAAATGCCCTGACTGCGGAACAACTATGTTCAGGATTTTAGGCAAAGCCTAATTTTACAAGCCCCGATTATATTTTTTTATGACGGGGCAGGCAAAAAACACTCTGGTAAAATTTAGGGTGTTTTTTGTTTTTAGCTTAATTTTTTAGACAATTTTATCATAAGTTAAATAAAAGCAACTTGACAAAAGCTAGTATTTTTTATAAAGTAAGATAAATTTAAAAAGGAGGCAGAAGCAATGAAAATGATTATTAGTTTTGTTCTTTGCGTATTGTTTTTGCTCTGGAGTTGGGGCTCTGTTCTAGCAGAGCCTTATAAAGGCGAGACTTTTCCTTCAGAGAGACAAATTAAGTCTTCATTTTTGGCTGCTGGTATTGATAAAGGATTTGTAAGGCTTGTCGGGAAAGCCGAAAGAAATGACGTGGCTAATACTTACGATGTTTATTATTATAAAGGAAATGGAAAAGATGACTTGCGGATGATAACCGTACAGCGGCTTGATAGCGGCATCTGGGTCATTTTATCTTTGTCCAAGTGGGCAGAGATCCAAAAATAGGTTTAGGTTCAATTAAAAGGGCGTTGGCGCGAATAAAGTGTTAATGCCCTTTTTTATTTTCTTTATAAAAATTTTAACTTATTTTAATTTCAATTTCTAATAGGAACTGTGGCGAACATAAAGCAGAAAATTTCATCCGTTTTTTATAGCACCAACCGTTCACTTTGGAGCAAAGCGAACGGTTATTTTGGCCAGGTAAATTATCCCCTTTTTAGGGTGTTTTTTTAATATAAAATAAGGGACTTTTAGTGCAAATGTCCTTTATAGGAATAGATTGTATAGTTAATAACCGCAATTTGAAAAAAGAGCGGTTATTTTTAGTTTTAAAAAAGGTGATTGACAGACAAGAGTATTACCTGTAAGCTAATTTCAGCCGTAAATAACTCGGCTTAGAACCTTTAAAAGGGGAGGATTTAGCCATGCTAAAAAATGTAAAAGAGGTAAGGGAATGGCATCCATTATGTCAAAAGGAAATTAATTTTTCCTTAACTTGGCAAGAATGGAAAAAGTGTTTTGAGGAAGCCCGGAAAGCGTATGAAATTCTTGGTTTGCTTCATTATGGGTTTGATGTTGATGTCCGCGATGAAAATGAGTACCGAGAACGCATTATTTACTATCTTGAGATGGCGTATGGCTATGATAGTTTAAGCTTATTTTCTTCAATCGGCGAAAGGAGAGATGAAAATTTTCGTAATATTTTTGGCCGATGCACCAGCGAAGAGGCGAAAAAAAAGATTGCCCAAAAAGCCTGGGCTATGCTTTGTCAGAGATTTTTTAAAAATACTGAAAAGAGTGAAACTAGCAATCCTTCTTGGTGGTGGCTAGTAAGAAACGATTCTCAAATATTGGATAAGATTTTATGGTTTTTTTCCGAAAAAGACAATATTCCCCGCAGGAATAGAACCGATGAGCATAATAACCGGATTGCCTTGGATTTTTTATATACCTTGGCTAAATACGCCTGGTCCCGGCATTCAGGCAGACATCATTATGGAGAAAAGCCTTTGCCTCACTTTGTTAAAAACCGGCCTAAATTTATCAGAATTTTGTCGCATTTGGGAAAACTTTATTTTTTAGTAGATAATTGGGAAATGGTAACAAAAAGTGATTTAATTGCTTTGAAAGAATTGGCCTTATATGAAGATGGGAAAAAGGGTGGAAAGAAAAAATACAAGACTATTAGTGAAGCCGCTATTGGTAGCTTCTGGGAAGCTAAGAGGTCGGTAGCTCAAGTTTTGATTATTTTAGAGCCGATGATAGAAGAAAAGAAGCGACAAGAGCAGGCAAAGGACTTGAAAATAAAAATAAAAAAACTGGAAAAGAAAAAAGAGGCACTAGAAGGATAAGAGGCATAATTTTTATAAAGGCATTGTTTTGAAAAGAGCAATGCCTTTTTAGCCTCTGAATACAATTAATCTCTTGCTTAGTATTAAAGAGAGAATTAATAACTCGTTTTCTTTTTAATAATTTTTGTGATAAAATAAGAAAGAGAATATAAAAGAATTATGAAATTAGATAAAATATTTAATCCTAAAACCATTGCCGTAATCGGCGCTAGCGACCGCAAGGGGAGCGTGGGTTATGCTTTATTTCGGAATTTGATTAGCAGTGATTACGACGGCATTGTCTATCCGGTTAATAATAAAAGAAAAAACGTGCAAAGCATTAAGGCTTATGCTTCTATTAAAGATTTGCCTGATAAAGTTGATTTAGCTATCATTGTTGTCCCGGCAAAGACTGTGTCGAAAATTATAGAAGACTGCGGCCAAACCGGGGTAAGTGGCGTGGTTATAATTTCAGCCGGTTTTGAAGAAACCGGAAAAGAGGGGGAAGCCAGGTCTAATCAGGTTTTAAAAATAGCTAGAAAATACAATTTGCGGGTAATCGGGCCCAATTGTTTGGGTTTTATTCGGCCTTCTCTTCATCTTAACGCCAGTTTTGCCAGCAAAATGGCCCTTTCCGGCAAGATTGCTTTTATCTCCCAAAGCGGGGCTTTGTGTACGGCTATTTTAGACTGGTCAGTTGAAAACAAGGTAGGATTCAGTTATTTTGTTTCTATCGGTTCAATGCTTGATGTCAGCTTCCATGATTTAATTGATTATTTTGGCCAGGATAAAGACACTACCAGCATTTTAATTTATATGGAGTCTTTGGTTGATGCCCGCAAGTTTTTAAGTGCAGCCAGAGCTTTTTCGCGCAATAAGCCGATTATCGTGCTTAAAGTCGGTCGTAGCAGCGAGGGGGCGCGGGCGGCTAAATCACATACTGGCAGCCTATCTGGCAATGATGCGGTTTTTAACGCCGCTTTTGAGCGAGCCGGCATTATCCGGGTGGATACGGTAGACGATCTTTTTGATAGTGCCAAGACTTTAGCCATGCAGCCAAGACCGAAAAACAACCGCTTGGCGGTTATCACCAATGCCGGCGGTCCGGGCGTAATTGCCGCTGACGCTTTAATTTATTCCCAGGGCAGGCTGGCTAATTTATCAAAAAATACTGTCTTGGAGCTTGGCAAGGTTTTGCCTTCCGCCTGGAGTGGAGGTAATCCGGTTGATGTTTTGGGCGATGCTGACCAGGATAGATATAAAAAAGCAATAAGATTATGTCTAAATGATAGCGGGGTAGACGGAGTTTTAGTAATTTTAACGCCTCAAGCGATGACCAACCCGACCGAAGTTGCCCAGAAGATGGTAACTATAGCCAATAAAGGCCAAAAAACGATTTTAGCCTGCTGGATGGGAGGTGAAGACGTGGCTCAAGGCAGGAAAATATTGGAGAGTGGAAGTATTCCGGTGTACCGGTCGCCAGAAAACGCGGTGCGTAGTTTTATGTATATGTATAATTATTCTAAAAATTTAGAGATGCTTTACGAAATTCCTGCCACTATCCCGCATGCCTTTAGTCCGAAACTTAAAGAAAATAAAAAGCTTTTGCTTAATGTGATTAAAGACAAAAGAGATGTCTTGACTGAAGCTGAAGCCAAAGAGTTGCTGGCAAATTACGATATACCTGTGATGAAAAATGCCGTTGCCAATAATGTCCAGCAAGCCGGTAAGCTGGCTGCTCAAATCGGTTTTCCAGCAGTGATGAAAATACTATCACCCGATATTATCCATAAGACCGATATAGGCGGGGTCTGTTTGGATATAAACTCGGAAGAAGAGGCTGAGACGGCTTTTGAAAAAATAATTAATGCGGGACGACGGCATGAACCACAGGCAACTATTTTAGGGGTTTTTATTGAAGCCATGATTAAGAAGCGCTATGAAATTTTAATTGGCTGCCAAAAAGATGCTATTTTCGGGCCAGCGATTGTATTTGGCATGGGCGGTGTAGCTGTGGAAATATATAAAGATACTAAAGTGGGGCTGCCTCCTCTTAATATGTCTTTGGCTATGAGGCTGATTGAGGAGACTAAGATTTATAAATTACTTAGAGGTTATCGGGGTATGCCCGGAGTGGATATCCAGGCTATTCAATTCCTGCTCTATAAGTTCGCTTACCTGGTGGCTGATTTTCCGGAAATTAAGGAGTTGGACATTAATCCTTTTGGCATTGATGAATATGGAGGTGTTGTCTTAGACGCTAAGGTTATTTTAGATAAAAAGGTTATTGGCCGCGATGTTAAGCCGTATGAGCATTTAGTGATTTCTCCTTATCCAAAAGAATATATAAAAGAATTTAAAATGAAAAATGGCCAAACAGTTATAATTCGGCCGATAAAGCCGGAGGACGAGCCTTTGGAAGCGGAAATGTTTAAAACTTTTTCTCCGGAAACGCAAAGGCATAGATTTTTCGGAATTATTAAAAATATAACTCATGAGCTGTTACAGCGTTATACTCAAATAGATTATGACCGGGAAATTGCTCTTATTGCCGAGATTAAAGAGCGTGGTAAAGAGAAAATGATCGGCGTGGTTAGGTTAATTGCCGAACCCTTAAACGAAACAGCCGAGTTTGCCATAGTGGTAGCAGACCCTTGGCAGGGGCAAGGTTTGGGGAATAAATTCACTGATTATATTTTAAAAATAGCCGGGGAGCGGGGGATTAAAAGGGTTTGGGCCAAATTTTTAAAAGACAATAAGCCGGTGTTAAATATTTTTCAAAAAAGAAAATTTAGTATTACCCATAAAGGAAATACCGGCTATGCGGAGCTAGAGTTATAATGGCAACTATTTTTTAATATAACAAAAAAGGCGAGCAAGAGCTTAATCGCCTTTTTTATGTGCAAGAATATAATTTAAATATCTAAATTCTCCACTTTCCTGGCATGAGTCTGGATAAATTTTTTGCGGGGAGCCACATCACCGCCCATAAGCATATCAAAAATATTGTCTGCTAAAGCCGCGTCTTCTATTGTTACTTGGCTCATAATTCTTTTTTCCGGGTCCATGGTGGTTTCCCAAAGCTGCCCCGGATTCATTTCCCCTAAACCTTTATAGCGCTGGATACTAATTTTTGCCAAAACTTTAGTTTTTTTATCTTTAGATTCCTTATCATCTAAAATCTCGGCTGGGGAGGGCGTTTCTTCAGTTTGTTCTATTTTTTCCTCTTCAGCAGTTTCATCTTCTTTCATAGGCATTCCCCCTAGCTCTTTGATAATTTTTTCTTTTTCCTCGTCAGAATAAGCGTACTTAGCTATAGTGCCCTTTTTTATTTGGTAAAGTGGGGGCTGGGCAATATAGAGATGGCCACTGGCTACCAGGGGATTAAAATGCCTGAAAAATAGTGTCAAAAGCAGAGTCCTGATATGGGCACCGTCAACATCAGCATCAGTCATAATTATAATACGGTTGTAGCGCAGTTTGGCAATATCAAGCTGCTCATCAATGTTCGTGCCTAAAGCAATTACTAAACTTTTTATTTCATTATTAGTCAGCATTTTATCTAATCGAGCCCTTTCTACGTTTAAAATTTTACCGCGTAAAGGTAAAATAGCTTGGAATTTTCTATCCCGCCCTTGTTTGGCCGATCCTCCGGCTGAATCGCCCTCAACAATAAATAATTCAGACTCTTCAGATTTACGACTGGAACAATCCGCCAGCTTGCCCGGCAAAGTAATACCTTCCAAAGCACCTTTGCGCAGAATAGAAGCACGGGCAGTGCGAGCGGCGATTCTGGCCTGGCTGGAAAGGACGCATTTACCAATAATAGCTTCAGCATCCCGGGGGTGCTCTTCCAAGAATATAGTAAGCGATTCGCCTAATACTTGCTCGACATAAGTCTTCATTTCCGCATTGCCTAATTTGCCTTTTGTTTGGCCTTCAAATTGGGGATCCTTCAGTTTAACACTAACAATGCCGGTTAAGCCTTCGCGGACATCATCCCCGGTTAAATTTTCATCTTTTTCTTTAAGGAGTTTTTGCATCCGGGCATAAGAGTTAAGGGTACGGGTTAAGGCTGTGCGGAAGCCAACCAAGTGCATGCCACCTTCCATGTTATAGATATTATTTGCAAAAGCCATTACCATCTCATTATACTCATCATTATATTGAACTGCTATTTCTACTTGGGAGTCGTTAATATTTTTATCAATATAAAAGACCGTTGTGTTTTTGACGCTTTTATTGCGATTTAAAGACTTAATATATGATTTAATTCCGCCTTCAAAATAAAATTGATAATCCTTTTGGCGATGCCCCTTTCTCTTGTCGGATATTTTAATAGTTATGCCTTTGGTTAAGTATGCTTGCTGGCGGAGGTGATCTAAAATTTTTCCCCAGTTAAATTCAATATCACCGAAAACAGAAGTATCGGGTTTGAAAGTGATAATAGTGCCGGTTTTTTTAGTATTTCCCACGGATTTGATTTTTTTTAAGGGTTTGCCCAGTTTAAATTCCTGAGACCATATTTTACCGTCGCGATGTACTTCAGCTTTTAAATATTCGCTTAAAGCATTAACTACGGAGACGCCAACACCATGTAAGCCGCCTGACACTTTGTAACCGCCAGTATCACCGAATTTACCGCCGGCGTGCAGTTTGGTTAAAACAGTTTCTAAAGCAGATACGCCGGTAACTTTATGTTTACCTACCGGGATACCGCGTCCATTATCAGTAATGCGAGTCATATTGTTATCTAACAAAGTCACTGTAATTTCCGTAGCATAGCCGGCCATGGCTTCATCAATACCATTATCAACTACCTCCCAAATTAAATGATGAAGGCCGGAAGCAGAAGTTGACCCAATATACATACCCGGCCGTTTTCTTACCGGCTCTAAACCTTCCAGGACGGTTATGGAATCAGCGCTGTAAGTAGATTTAGTTGCTTTTTTCAATGTTTTTTTAGCAGTATTTGTTTTAGCTTTCTTAACAATTTTGACTGGTTTATTTCGTTTAATTGAAACAGGTTTTTTGGCCATAGGTTTTGATAAAGTTTTAGTAGTAATTTTTGTTTAATATTAGCTATTTAAACTTAAAAATACCCCCCTTGATTTGGGCATATTTTTATATTATTATTTTAGCAAAAAAACAGGGATTTGCCAAGAGCTTTTTTTATAATAATATTTATGTTAATATTTAAGTAAATATTAAAAAAGTTAGCATTTTTTGTTCTTTTTAAAATTAACCCAGAAAAGACACAAACAGATAGGCAGAAGTAATTGCTTGAATATAATCAGTACAAAATTATTTATAAAAAAAGGAGGAGAAAATGATTAATAAAATCGTGTCAAAGACAATAGATATGCATGTTGATTCTTATACGGCCAGCTTAGTTGTTTTTGCCATATTTCTTTCTTTACTATATATAAGAATAAGTTTGTATTTAATTATTATTTTTAGTATCTTTGGGCTAGTAGTTTGTTTTATCGAGGGGATGACGATTAAAAACAAAGAGTATTTTATCAGAGCACTGTGTTTGGTTTTTATTGGCGCATTTTATTTTGGGATTTCTGTGGATCTGTGGTCAGCATTTGTTACTGCAATTTGCATTATTTTGGTGCTTGCCGTATTTTACAGTAGATACAGTAGAATAAACCTGCAGAATACTATTGAATAGATGGACTAGCTATACATAAATTTCTTTGCAATGCATTTGCTCAAGCGATTTCCAAAAACAGAGGTCTGGTAAAAACCATGCTCTATAGTAAGCAAGGGTGCGATTTATTTCGTGCCCTTATTTAATATTTGAAAAGACGCAGTGTTTTTATGGTTAATTATTAGTAGGGGAAATACCGTTTGTCAAATCAGTTATTTTTTGTTAAAATATTGATATGTTTAATTTCAAAAAAGATAAAAATAAGGTTGATTTTAAACAGATAAATCAATCTTTTCAAGGGAAGTCGGAGAAGAACGGAACAGGGAGAGGTGATAGCGATAGCAGACAAACTAAAAATGTCAATATAAAAAGGTATCGTGACCCAGAGGGTTTGACTGTTTCCAAGATGGAATTCGGCTTATGGCTAGTAGAACATCGTAAGCAGTTATTAATGATTCCTAAAATCTTTTTAATTTTATTTAGCGCTGTTACCTTGATTTACTCTATTTACGGCTTTACTTATTATATTGGCTGGGGTATGAAAGAAGACCAAATATTGGCCAATGAGCTGGTAAAGCCGAATTTGGTCGGCCATGAATATTTTATAGCCCGTTCCGCGCGAAATTTGCAATACGGAAAAGTGCAAATTATTGATTTGGGCGAAAAAAAATACGATTTTTTAGTTAAAGTTATAAATCCCAATCAAAAGCATTCCGCGGAGATTATTTATTGTTTTAAAGAGAAAGACAAGGAATTTTACCGTTCTTCAAATTTTATTTTGCCTGGGGAAGAAAAATATATATTAGCATTAGGTCAAGAATTCGCCGGGTCGCCAACGGGAGTAGTTTTTTACATGGAAGAAATAGCTTGGCGGAGAATAGATTCGCATAAATATCCTGATTGGGAAAAATTTAGAGACGAGCATTTGAATATTGGAATTTCCGATATTAAATTTACTCCGGCTAAATCAACTATTTTAACCGAAAAATTAAATTTAAATGATTTAAAATTTATTGCTGCCAATAATACCGCTTATAATTATTGGGAGGTTGATCTAGTTATATTACTTCTTAGGCAGAGTAAAGTTATTGCTGTAAACGAATATGTATTAAATAACTTTAAGTCAGGCCAGATTCGCGAGGTTAATGTTACCTGGCCAGGCCAGTTAGGTCGAGTGGATAATACGATAGTAATCCCGGAGATAAATATTGTTCAGAATGATATATATATCAAATTTGAAGGGGGACCGGGTGAGGAAAAATAATTTAAGATTTCAGATTTCGGATTGCGAATTTATTTTATATCCATAGTTTGCAATCATAAATCTGAAATTTTTTAGATGTTTAATAAGATTATTTTATATTTAAAAAAGCTTGACTGGGTATTATTCGCGGCCGTGTTTTTGTTAATTTGTTTTGGCCTAGTTGAAATATACAGTATTGCTTTAAGCCAGGATAACTTGGATTTTTTAAATTTTCAAAAGCAGGTAATTTTTGTTATAGTCGGCCTAGCCATGTTTTTTTTGTTATCTTTTATTGATTATCATAATTTACGCAGTTATAGCCATTATTTGTATATTGTCGGGTTATTAATGCTGGTCGGAGTATTACTATTCGGTGAAACTATCAGAGGCACTAAAGGGTGGTTTTATTTTGGTAATATTAGCTTACAGCCGGTTGAATTTGTCAAGTTTATCATGATAGTTTTTTTAGCTCGTTATTTCTCCAGAGCTTTAATTAAAGTTAGCCCTTTAAAGCATTTGTTATTCTCCGGAACCATCATTTTATTTTATATTATTTTAGTTTTGCGGCAACCTGATTTTGGGTCCGCTTTGATCTTGTTTTTATTTTGGTCAGCCATGATAGCTGTAGCAGGTTTTAAAAAGAAGTATATTGTTATTATTGTACTGCTTTTAGCGATTGTTTTATTTAGTGGTTGGGTTTTCTTTTTTAAAGATTATCAAAAAGAAAGGATTATTACTTTTATTAACCCTTCTTATGACCAATTAGATCAAGGTTATAATGTGACTCAAGCCATTATCGCAGTCGGTTCCGGCGGTATTAGGGGGCGGGGCGTTGGCTTTGGTTCTCAGTCGCAGCTTAAGTTTTTGCCAGAGGCGCAAAATGATTTTATTTTCGCCGTAATTGCTGAAGAACTGGGGTTTTTAGGAGTTTGCTTAATGCTAATTCTTTTCGCAGTGTTTTTTTATCGAATGCTTTCTCGACTTAAAAAAATTGATGATGATTTTGGTATTTATTTTATTATTGGTACTACGGTCTTGATTTTTATTGAAATGTTTATTAATATTGGTATGAATATAGGCATATTACCAGTAATAGGCATTTCTTTGCCTTTTTTAAGTTATGGAGGAAGTGCTATTGTTTCGACTTTAATGCTAGCCGGAGTAGTAGAAAATATTATTATCAGGTCAAAGATAAAATATTAAATAATTTATAAATTTAAAAATTAATAAGAATAATAAATTATAACTACAGATAATGGGTAAATAATTTATTTATCGTTTCTATAGTTTAAAAAGTTATGGTCAAAGAAATAAAGCTAGATGTACAAACTAGAGTGGAAAAAAACGGCAAAGCAAAAAGGATGAGAATAGACGGATTTATTCCAGCTGTTATTTACGGCTCGGGAATGTCGGTTCGTAATTTAAAGATCAAACAAAAAGAAATTGAACAAATTTACAGCATAGCCGGTGAAGCAAACTTGCTTGATTTAGTTATAGACGGCAAGGAAACAATTAAAGTTATTATTAAAGATATTCAATTTGATCCCATTAAAGATAAGATTATCCATGCTGATTTTTATAAAGTAGATATGAAGAAAGAGATTGAGGTTGAAGTTCCTTTAAATTTCATTGGCGAAGCTAAAGTAGTGAAAGAATTAGGCGGTGTCTTGGTTAAAAATATAGATACTTTAGAGATAAAATGTTTACCTGGCAATTTAATAGAGAAAATTGATGTTGATCTATCGGTTTTAGAAACTTTTTCTGATGCGGTTAAGGTAAAAGATATAAAATTACCTTCTGATTTTGAAGTTTTAAGCCTGCCCGAAGATTTGGTGGTTCATGCGATTGAACCGCAGGAAGAGGAAGAACCGGAAGAGGAAAAAGAAGAAGGTGAAGCAGAAGAAGGTGAAGAAAAGAAGGAAGAAGGCGGGGAAATAGGAAAGAAAGAAGAGGTGGAGGAAGAAGAGAAAAAAGATGAATAGTAATTCGCCTCTCTAAATAATTATAGGATATTAGTAAAGTAAAACAGAGGCATTAATCCTTATTTGTTTATTGGTCAATTTAGGTTATTTGGGTTTTGGAATGGCAGAATATTATAATATTTATTCCCTAAATTAATTTTATTAATATCCATAATTTTATATTTATGGAAAATAAAAATCGTAGTAATGAATCAGAAACAGAAACATCTAAGAAGGTGACAAGGATGTGGCTATGGGTAAGTGGAATTTTTTTTATTTTTTCCGTACTTTTAGTATTAGTTGCTTATAGATTAATTATCAGCACCCAAGACAATCCGACAAACCCCCTCAAATTATTATCTGTTCAATTAAACAAGCAAAAAGAGGCAAATGTCCAACCGGCCGGTGATTTAGTCCGTCGTTATATTGACGGAGTTTTAGTTGAGTCCGGTAAGGCAAATATATTCCCAATAGCAGTAATTATTGATAATCATCCAGATTCCCGTCCCCCAGCCGGCTTGTCTCAAGCTAGCTTGGTTTATGAAGCCGAGGTAGAAGGAGTTACGACTAGGTACTTGGCTATTTTTGCCGACTGGCAGCAGATAGACAATATTGGGCCGGTAAGAAGCGCTAGGCCCTATTTTGTCGATTGGGCTCGCGAGTTATCGGCTTTGTTTGTTCATTGTGGCGGAAGCCCCGAAGCCTTGGCTAAGATTATAAAAGATAATATTCTTGATTTTAATGAATTTTATCAAGGTCAGTATTTTTGGCGGGGCGATGATCGGGCAGCACCTCATAATGTTATGACTTCAACGCAAAAATTACGATCATTTTTAATGGATAAAGATTTAATAGAAGGGAAATATTTTAGTTGGAATTTTAAAGATGATGAGCCAGCCGTTGAACCGGCCGGCCATGAAATTGCCATCCCTGAATTTGCAGTTCGCTGGATCTATAATCGAGATAATAATGACTATATCCGTTATTTAGGAAGGCAAGAGCATTTAGATGGTGAAGGACAAGAAATAAGGGCTAAGAATGTTATACTAGCTTTTATGCCAGCTGAAGTTTTAGATGAGGAGCTAAGGTTGAAAATAGAAACAATCGGAATCGGCCAGGCAGTGGTTTGTTTAGATGGAGTTTGTCGAGAAGGAGAGTGGCATAAAAAAAGCGCGACTAGCCGTACGCGTTTTTACAACATAGATGGCGATGAATTTACTTTTAACGCTGGTCCAACTTGGATAGAGGTAGTGAGACCAGGGTACGAAGTGAGTTATTGATTATTAATTTCAATTATAAATAGACGATTATGGCCTTTTAGGTCTTTTTTTATTTTATATTTGCATTGGGGCAATATATTTTTGGCTAATTGTTTTATTTTTATAGTTTGCGAAGGGTCAATTTCGCAAAATATTGTGATTGATGATGCATTATTAAAAATTTGAATGATATATTTTACCTGTTTAAATAATTGGCGATAGTATTTTAATCCGTTCGTTCCGGCTGACAGCGCTATTTTTGGTTCGTATTGAATAGTAGGAGAATATTTAATTTGTGTTGATGTTAGATAAGGCAGGTTGGCCATAATTACGATTTTAGGTTTTAGATTTAATATTTTTAATCTATAAATAATAGGTTCTAATAAATAGCCAGACAAGAAGGTTATATTTTTATCAACTTTATGCGATTTGGCATTTTTGCGAGCAATAGTTAAGGCGGGATTAGAAATGTCAGTAGCAAGAAATTTTTGATTTTTGCCTGCCCCGCTTTGCGGTGCGCGACCGGGGATTTTTGATTTTTGATTTAGTATTTTAGCTAATGCAATGATAATACAGCCGCAACCCGTGCCGACATCAATAATTATAGTTTTTTCTTTAATTATTTTGAGCGCTTCCTCAACCATTAATTCAGTTTCCGGACGAGGGATAATAACGTTTTTATTGACGTGGAAATCAAGGCTATAGAATTCTTTATGGCCGGTAATATAAGCAATTGGTTCGCCTTTTGACCTTTGAGTAATTTTAAATTTAAAATTATTAATTTGGCTTTTAGAAAGCTGTGTTTCTAGATGAGCTAATATGAACTCGCGCGGTTTTTTTAAGGTGTTGGATAATAAAATTTCCGCTTCTAAATGCGGATTTTTTATTTTGGCTTGCTTTAAAGCGAGAGTAGCTTCGGCTAAGGTTGATTTTATATTCATAAGCTTAGTTTTTTTGTTCTTTTAATTCTTCGATAATTTTATCAATTTCTCCGTCCATAATCCTATCAATTGAGTGCCAGGATTTTTTAATGCGGTGATCGGTAACACGGTCTTGGGGAAAATTATAAGTTCGGATTTTTTCCGACCGGTCGCCAGTGCCAACTTGCTGTTTTCTTTCCGCTGCCTCTGTCTGCTGCTTTTCTTCCTCGATTTTTAACAGTAAACGGGAACGGAGAATTTGCATGGCTTTTTCCCTGTTTTGGTGCTGGGATTTTTGGTCTTGGCATTGTACTGTTAAGCCAGAAGGAATATGAGTAATGCGGATAGCGGAATTAGTAGTGTTGACTTTTTGTCCTCCCGGGCCGGAGGCGGCGAAGGTGTCAATACGCAAGTCTTCAATTTTTATTTCCAAATCGATCTCATCAGCTTCAGGTAAAACGGCTACAGTCACAGCCGAAGTATGAACACGGCCTTGTTTTTCTGTTTCTGGGATTCTTTGCACCCGGTGAGTGCCTTTTTCATATTTTAGGTCGCTATAAATATTTTTTCCTTTTACTTCAAAAATAATTTCCTTAAATCCGCCAATGCCTATCCGGCTTGAGTTTAGAATTGCCAATTTCCAGCCCTGTTTTTCTGCATAGCGTGAATACATACGGAATAGATCAGCGGTAAATAAAGCTGATTCGTCTCCGCCAGTACCAGCTCTTATTTCTATAATCACATTTTTTTTATCATTCGGATCAGCTGGGTGTAATTCATCCTCTATTTGATTTTTTAGTATTTTGGCTTTATTTTGCAGTTCACTTAATTCTTCCTGGACGATTTTTTTCAGTTCCTGATCGCTTTCATCACTTATTATTTTTTTATTATCAATAATAATTTTATTAATTTTCTCCAAGTTTAAAATCATCTCAATTAAATCTTTGAGTCCGGCATGTTGTCGTGATATTTCGGCTAATTTTTTAGGATTCTTAATTACTTCAGGATCTGCTAATTTTTTTTCCAGTTCATTAAATTGTTTCTTGAAATCACTATACATATTAATTTTATATTTAAAATTATAAATAAAAACGGTTATTTTATTTTGTATGAATCTGTGGCAATCATACAAAAAAAGAATAACCGTTTTAAAAGCAGTTACTTTTTATCCGTCTTTTTCCGGGTATTTGTTTGGGAAGAATCCTTGTCTTTAATACTGGCTCGGGCAGCTCTTTTTACTTTTTTACCCCTCCGAGTTTTAGATACAACTTTTTTTGCTTCCATTTTAGCCTGAAATTTTTCTACACGGCGGGCTGAATCAACTAATTTTTGTTTACCAGTATAAAAAGGATGACAGACCGAACATAACTCCGTTTTGATCTCAGCCATAGTTGAACCAGTAGTAAAAGTGTGGCCGCAAGCACAAATTACCTTAGCTTCTGGATAATATTTTGGATGAATACCTTTTTTCATGGATTATTAACAAAGTTTATCTTAAATAAAAATACAAGTAAAAATCCGCTTGCTTAAAATATGTTAGCATAATTTAAAAATTTTGGCAAGAAAGCGTTTTTGCCTGTATTTGTAAGTTGTGGTATAATTATTAATGAAATTGCTAAATTCAATATAAAATAATATTAATTCCCATGCCTATAAAAGAAAGAAAGATAAAAAATGAAATATTAATACCTTTAAGAAAATTTGCCCACAGTGGTCCGTATAGTGAGTCGCATCTTTACCGTTTAGCACGGCTAAAAAAAATAAAAGTTAAAAAAGTCGGTTGCTATTTTTATACTACCTTAAGGTGGTATAATGATTTTTTATTAAAAGAAAACGATAATAAGCCTTTCCTTAAAATTATTGGAGAAAGTAAATTGGGTAGTGTTTTAGCCAAACATTTCCCTGATAAACCAAAAGGCAGAGAAAAGGGGGATATAGATGAAAAGTTAACTATAGACTGGCAAAATATTTTCAAAAAAGAAATTTCAGAGGCTACGGGCGAAGCTAAAGTGGCTTTAGAAAGAGGGGAAAAATATTTATATTATTTATATAAAAAGTCAGCTAATAAATTATTGCAGTGCCGCTGGCTGACTTTTTTTGTAAAGCAAAAAGTTCAAACAGTCAAGCAAGAAACGAGTGAAAGATTAATTTCGCAACCTTGGATAGCTAAGCTGGTGACAGTTTGTATTATTGCCTTATTTTTTTCTATTTCCATCGGGCGTCTTACCCCGGCGACAGCTGGAAAGTTAGTAGAGAAAATGGATAATTTTATAATTTATCCCATAGTAAAGACAGTCAAATTAGCCGGTTTTTTTGATTCATATTATTCGAATTCCCCAGATGAAGAGATCGCCTTAAAGTCAATTAATCGTAGTGAATTGTCTTCTTATATTGTTGATAATCAGGATGAATTAGCATTTTCGCGAGCGGATGAAGATTATGCGATTGAAATTAAAGCGGAGGAACTTTATGGCCGGGTAGCTGGAGCGGCCGAGCAGGCAGAAAAAGAACCAGCTACAGGAAATAATTTAAGCATGCTTGAATTAACAAAATCAGAAACCAAGTCGCTAGTAAAAAAAGCAAGTGGTTATTTAAAAAATGTTTTTAATAGATTAGCTGAAAAACAAAAGCAGTTGTCCCTTAATTTTAATAATCGGTTAGTCAACATGATAACAAAATAGCAATCTTAACCTTTGTTTGTTTTTAATATTGTAAAGACTGTTTATATTGTTTTTTCGCTTTTAAATTCTGGTGTTAAAAAAGCTGCTATCAAAAAGAAGGCGTTTTTACTAAGCCCCATTTGAGCTTTAACAGATAAATGCATAAGCCGTGATATAAATTATCAATATAATAGGGCAGATTATTATTTAAGCAAAAAGCTTAGAGGTTTTTATATTAAAAATAATGGAACAATGCCATAGCTATAAAATAAAGACATGCTTGTCCAAACTGAAGACTTCTACCGACGGATTATCCAAACAGGAAGCTAAAAAAAGAATAGAAAGGCATGGATACAATGAATTGCCTAAAGAAAAATCACTATCCGTATTTGATATCCTTATTTCCCAGTTTAATAATGCTTTAGTTTATATTTTACTAATTGCTGGCAGTTTATCTATATTATTACAATCTTTTATTGACGCAAGCGTAATATTCGGTGCCGTTATACTAAATATTATTATTGGGTTTTTTCAGGAGAATAAAGCTAATCGGGCCATATTAAAATTAAAGCAATTAGTGGAACACAAAGCCATTGTTTTGCGGGATGGCCGAGAAGTATTTTTGAACAATCGTTTTTTAACTATAGGCGATGTAATTATAATTAAAGCCGGCAATCGAGTTCCGGCTGATGCTCGTTTAATTGAGGTAGCTGATTTACAAGTTAACGAGGCTAGTTTAACCGGTGAATCTTTGCCCTCGACAAAAAAAATTGAAGAAGTGCCCAAGGGAGCAGCTTTGGCTGATCGGGAAAATATGGTTTATGCCGGCACTATGGTTGTTCATGGTTTAGGCCGAGCCATAGTAACGGCCATAGGTAAAAATACAGAAATAGGTAAAATCGCTGAATTAGTCAGCGGTACCGAGGAGGGAAAAACCCCCTTACAAAAGCGTCTGGATAAATTTAGCCGTCAATTAGGATTTATTTTTGCCGTAATTTGTTTAGTTATTATAGCAGCAGGTCTAAGCCAAGGCAGACCTTTAGTTGCGATGATTAATACTGGCGTAGCGGTAGCTGTCGCTTCTATTCCTGAAGGTTTGACCGTGGCCGTAACCGTAATATTGGCCCTGGGCATGCAGCAGATTTTAAAAAGAAAGGCCTTAACCAGAAAATTAATTGCGGCTGAAACTTTAGGTACTACCACAGTTATTTGCACTGATAAGACCGGCACTTTAACCGAGGGCAGGATGCATGTCGCTCATATCATTGTTGGGAAAAAAGAGTTTGAATTGTCCAGTTTGGGGCATCGACAAGAAGAAAAAGAAGCTAAAACAGTTAGTTTAGTATTGCAGACAGCCATGATGTGCAACGATGCTTCAGTAGAAAATCCGTTAGATGAGTTGGCTAGCTGGCGGATTATCGGTTCTCCAACAGAAGCCGCTTTACTCTCCGCTGCTATCCAATCAGGCTTAAGGAAAGAAGAACTTTTAAAAATTGAACCGCAGATTGAAGAACTGCCTTTTGATAGTGAAAAGAAATACATGTTAAGCCTGCATGAAAAGCCGGGTAATGGCTATATTTTATACGAAAAGGGAGCTCCTGAAAAAATATTAGAAAAATCCATTAAATTTTATCATCATGGAGTAAAAACACAACTAACTGCAGGCGAGAGATTAAAACTAAATGCTACTTATGAAAGTCTAACTAACAGGGGGTTGAGGGTAATAGGTTTAGCTATTCGAGAAATAAAACAAACTGCCAATTTGCCTAAAATTACTAAAGGCAGCATTGACTGGGAATTGCTTGACAAAGATTTAACCTTTATCGGTTTTATTGCCATTAAAGACCCTTTGAGAAGAGAAGCAAAAGAGACGATAAAATCAGCTCGTCAGGCCGGCATTAGAACTGTTATAATTACCGGAGACCATAAATTAACAGCCCGAGCTATTGCCGA
The DNA here is from genome assembly GCA_964641285.1 of uncultured Gammaproteobacteria bacterium. Classification (GTDB taxonomy): domain Bacteria; phylum Patescibacteriota; class Patescibacteriia; order Patescibacteriales; family CAZXKB01; genus CAZXKB01. Next base: position 26,060 of record CAZXKB010000076.1, read on the forward strand.
AGAATTAGATTTAAAGGTCAAAGCGGAAAATATTATAGTTGGCGAAGAATTAGACGGGATAGATGATGAAAAATTAAAAAAACAGGTCAAAAAGATTGAAATTTACGCCCGGGTTAGCCCGCATCATAAATTACGTATTGTTAAAGCTTTGCAGGACAAAGGAGAGGTGGTAGCTATGACCGGCGACGGTATTAACGACTCGCCGGCTTTAAAAGCGGCTGATATCGGCATATCTTTAGGTACGGGCACGGATATTGCCAAAGAAACTTCTGATATTATTTTATTAGATAATAATTTTAAAAC
>CAZXKB010000077.1:0-2611 GCA_964641285.1 uncultured Gammaproteobacteria bacterium
ATAAATAAAACTAATTTAGTAATATATTTTAGGTAATATTTAAGAATTGTTTTAAGAATAGATTTCATAACTTTAAAATTTAAGATAAATATTTTTCTATACGATTAAAGGCCCTGTCTATATCTTCTTCACTTCTGCCAAAACTCATGCGGATATGTCCTTCACCGTTCGGTCCAAAAGCTACGCCCGGTACTACCGCCACTTGAATTTTGTCCAGCAAATTTAGAGCAAATTGCCAAGAATCTATGTAATTGTTATTTTGCCGGGTTTGTCCTCCCAAGTTTTTTAAACTTGAACGAAGGCGTGGAAAAACATAATAAGTGCTATTTGGTTTTACGTAATTAAAAGCATTGTTTAATTTATCCAAGCGAGTGCATATTAGTTCACGCCTATTAAAATATTTTTTTCTAAATTTATTTATATCATTTTCACCCATTTCTAAAGCGCCCATAGCGGCATATTGTGAAATAACAGGAGCGCAAGTAACTAGACAATCATGCACTTTTAAAATTTCTGATGCAACTGATTCGTCGCTATGGAGATAACCAACCCGCCAACCGGTCATAGCATAGGCCTTGGAAAAAGAAAAAAGCCTAATCACCCTTTTGCGCAATTCAGGAAGTTCTGCTAGCGAAAACAAGCGCTCATTGCCGCCTTGGAATTTTTTGTCGTAATGATAAAATGGGCTAAAGACAAAATCTTTATATACTTCATCGGAAATTAGAAATAAATTATGCTTGCGAGCTAAATCAGCCAAAGCTAAAAGCTGATATTTAGTATAAATAGTCCCAGTGGGATTATTGGGGTTGCAATAAAAAATTGCTTTGGTTTTTTCAGTAATAACGTGTTCGTATTTACTCGGTTCAAATGCCCAGTTCCTTTCCTCATTTAAAGGAACAAAAACAGGTTTACAGCCGGCTAAATTAATGGCTTCACGATAGCTGGTATAAGTTGGTTCAGGAATTATGATTTCATCTCCGGGCTTAGTAATAGCTAAAATGGTAGCGGTAATACCTTCAATAGAACCGGCAGTAACTATGATTTCTTTTTCCCAATCGTAATACATGTTTTCTTTCGCTAAAGAAAGTTCAACTAATTCTCTTAGTTCCGGCAATCCTGGAGAAAGGGAATATTTAGCCACCACTCCTCTGTTTAAAGCCCGCTCCACTCTTCTTTTTATGCAGCCAGGCGTGTCAAAATTAGGTATGCCTTGGGCTAATGAAATAACATCCGGGTACTTTGCTGCCCGGAGTTCCATTTGTTTTATGATGCTAAGTTGTAGATTTTTAGTTCGGCTAAACATTTATTTCTTTTTTATTATCTTTAAATCCCCAGGCAGATATTTATGTAAAACTTCAGGGATAATAATAGAGCCATCTTTTTGCTGATAATTTTCCATAATTGCAATAATAGCCCGGGTAACAGCTATAGCTGTACCGTTGACCATATGGAGAAAATCCTTTTTGCCATTTCCATCTTTATATTTAATATTTAATCCTCGAGCTTGATAATCTGTACAATTAGAAGTAGAAGTAATTTCTGCCCAATCCCCTATTTTACCATTCTTATTAGGTTTGCCAGGCAACCAAGCTTCTAAATCATAAGTCCTTGTCGCCGGAGTCCCTAAATCAGCGGTACAATGATCTACAACTCGAAAAGGTATGTTTAAACCCTTAAATATTTCTAGTTCTATTTTTAATATTTCCTCTAAAGCCTCCTCGCTTTTATTAGGCATAACATATTGAAATATTTCTACTTTAGAAAATTGATGAACACGAAAAATGCCTTTGGCATATTTCCCGTAACTGCCGGCCTCCGTGCGAAAACAATGGGAAAAGGCTACATATTTTTTCGGCAATTCCGATTCATCTAAAATTTCGTTCATATGATAACCGCCCATAGTTATTTCCGCCGTGCCGATTAAACTAAGACTTGAATTATCAATATTATAAATTTGAGCTGATTTCCCCCTTGGATTATACCCTAAATTTTCTAAAACATCCTGTTTGGCCAAATCTGGCGTTATAAAAGGGATAAAATCATGTTTAGTGACTATATCAAGGGCATATTGGATTAAAGCAAATTCCAGTAAAGCTAATTCATTTTTTAAATAATAAAATTTAGAACCGCTTACCTTAATGGCTCTATCAAAATCAATTAAATCTAGTATTTTAGCTAATTCTAAATGGTCTAATGGTTTAAAATCAAATTTTTTTGGTTCATTATAAGTAGCCAACACTAGATTGTCATCTTCGTCTTTGCTAATATTAACATCTGAATGGGTTAAATTAGGTATCGCCAGCCATAAAGACTTAATTTTATTAAGTAAATCCCTTTTTTTACTAACTAACTTATCTTCTTCTTCGCCTAATTTTTTCATTTCTGTAATTTGTTTTTTATCAGGCTTGGTTTTGGAAATTTTGTTCCTTTTGGCTCTTAAATTATCTACTTCTGTCTCAATCTCTCTTTTTTCTTTATCTAAAGCCAAAAATTTTTCGATATCAATATTAACTAATCTATTCTTGCAATTTTGTTTTATTAAATCTGGATTTTCTCGAATAAATTTTATATCCAACATAAGTTTAAAATTACTAAATTATAATTTCTAATT
>CAZXKB010000078.1:0-9116 GCA_964641285.1 uncultured Gammaproteobacteria bacterium
TACGTAGATAATTAAGTTTGTTTTTGGGGCGATGTTAATTTGCGGGTTTAGATAGAAGAAAGCAGATGAGAGAAGAGCGGCAATTATTAAACTGCGGGCGGTTAAACCGAAGAATTTAGCGTTATTAACAGCTAAGTGGAGGTTGTATAAATCAGAGATATAAAATATTAGAATCCAGGCAATAAAAGTAATAGAAAATGGCCAAAAATGGTTTTGCCAGGTAAGAGAGGATGGTAGCTGCCAATATCGTATTAGGAGAGTAAGATAAAGGGTTAAATAAAGAATAGAGATGTCCCCTAAAAGCAATATTATTTTTTTAGCTCTGTTATTCATGCCGGTAATATAGCAAATAATAGAGGAAAGTTCAAGTAAGCCCATTTAAAAAATAAAACAGCTAAAATAAATAAGTATTCAGGATGGCCAAGGTTATCCTGGCAATATATCCGTATTGATTTACCTGGGTGATAGTGCTATAATTTAACCATGCCAAAAGGTAAATTTAGTTTTTCCTGGCCGTTTATCGGCAATAATCAAATTATTGAATTTTTAGAAAGAAGTATTATCAATAATAAAGTTGCTGGTACTTATATTTTTAATGGACCGGATAATTTCGGTAAAACCACTACGGCTCGCTATTTTGCCCAGTGCTTGCTTTGTCAAAACAATCAAGCCGGCAGCGGTGATCTTCCCTGCGGCCTATGCCCTTCGTGCCATTATTTTCAGCTTAACCGAGATAAACAGGCCGGGGATATAAGCCAAGAAGAAATTAGCATTGCCCATGGTGATTTCCATATCATAAAGAGGGAAAAGGATAAGAAAAATATTTCAGTTGAACAGGTAAGGGAATTTATCAGGATATTAAGCATGAGCTCATTTTTAAGTTTTTATAAAGTGGGAATTATTAAACATGCCGATAGCTTAAGTCTGGAAGCGGCTAATGCCTTGCTCAAAACATTGGAAGAACCGAAAGATAAGGTGGTAATAATCTTAATTACTCAAAATATAGATAAATTGCCGGCTACAATTGTTTCTCGCGGCCAGATATTAAATTTTCGTCCGGTCAAGACTGATATAATTTATGAATACTTGGTTAATGAGCGCAAAGCATCCAGAAGTATAGCTAAAAATTTATCTCGTCTTTGTTTGGGGCGCCCGGCTTTAGCAGTTAAATTTTTAGAAGATAAAAATTTTTCCCAGCAATACCAAAAACAAGTTAAAGTATTTTTAGATTTTTTAGGCCAGGATATTAATGAAAAATTTTTTTCAATTGATGGTCTAATTGGCCATAAAACCAGCAATCAGGAACCGGTAAGAATAGCCAGGAGAGTACTGGAGGTATGGCAGGGGATAGTTAGGGATTGGCTATTGCTTGAATTTGGCCATAGTAATTTAGTGCAGCACCAATCAGTTGAGGAAGAGATAAATAAGTTAAAAGGTAAGCTTGCTTTAAGTGATTTATTAAATATAGTTAAAACGATAAAACAAGCCGAAGAGTATTTAGATGCTAATGTTAGCCCTAAATTAGTACTGGAAAACGTGGCTATGACCATTGATTAATTACATAATTTACGCGTTTACTATTAAATTTATAATTAAAATAGTAAAAATATGAATAAAAAAATATTTTTTATTATACTGTTTCTCTCTATGTCGTTTGTTATTTCCGGCTGTGTGAGTTTTAAAACAAACAAAGATACATCCAGCGTTGATGGGGGTGTTTTCAAAACTGTTAATAAAGGCGGAACATGGCAGCAAAAGGTTCTTATTCCCACCGTTAGCGGCCGCCCAAATAATTTTTCAGGCGTTAGCGTTGCTTCTATGGTTATGGATCCCAACGACAATAAGGCGGTTTATTTCGGTAGTGTGGCCAACGGTCTTTTTTATACTTATGACGGAGGGGAAAATTGGCAGATAGCAAAAAATTTAGGCCAAGCCACGATCAGGGCGGTGGCCGTTGACCCTGGCTCAAAGTGCATAATTTATGCCGCCATTGGCAATGAGCTGTATAAATCCATTGATTGCAACCGGACCTGGACGCAAATCTATTACGATAATGAGTTAACTACAACCGTTGACGCTGTAGCCATTGACCATTATGACAGTTCAATCATTTATATCGGGGTTTCTCGGGGAGATTTAATAAAAAGTTATGACCGGGGCGGGAATTGGCAGACCATAAATCGGTTTGATGATAAAATTGAAAAGATTGCCGTTGATCCGAATGAAAGCCGAACAGTTTTCGTTGTCACTGATAGAAAAGGCTTTTATCGCTCCAAGGACGGTGGAAACAGCTGGATTGACCTAAGCGAAGTATTAAAAGAGTTAAAGCTTAAAATGGATATTAAGGATTTAATTTTTATTAATAGCGAGCCCAATGTAGTATTTTTAGCTACTTATTATGGCTTATTAAGATCCAATGATTTAGGCGATACCTGGGAGAAGATCGAGCTAATTCCGCCGGAAAAAGAAGCTACTATTAATGCTATTGCCGTTAATCCCCAAAATAGCCAGGAATTATACTATGTTACTAACACTACTTTTTATCGTTCAATGGATGGAGGACAAAATTGGGCTACTAAAAAATTGCCGACAACCCGAGCCGGCTGGAAACTTTTAATTGACCCTGAAGAAGCCAATATTATTTATATGGGTGTTCGCAGTTTAAGATAAGTTTTAGGCATTAAAACATTCACCAAGACAATTTGTTCGTCTGACTGCGTTAGTTTTATATATAGGTGAATAGCCGGCAAGCGGGCAAAACCATTTATATTTAAAAATAATATATGAATCAATTTATTCAAGCCAAGCAGACGGAATTTGACAAGGTCATAATTTTTTTTAGAAAAGCAATTTCATCTTTACGGACCGGGCGGGCTAATCCCGATATATTAGAGGGAATACAAGTGGAAGCATACGGAGTCAAAACACCTCTTAATGGCTTAGCCGCGATTAATGTGCCTGATGGCCAAAGTTTATTAATAAGCCCTTGGGACAAAAATGTATTTAAAGATATCGAAAAGGCTATTATCAGCGCTGATTTAGGGGTCGGTGTCATTAATGAAGGCGATAAGATCAGGCTGACTATTCCCAAGATGACAGAAGAGAACAGAAAAGAGCTGGTTAAAAAATTAAACGGACAGATGGAAACAGTTAGAATTTCTATTAGGCGGGTTAGAGATGAAATAAAGGAAACTATAGAGAAAGCGGAGAATAATAAAGAAATTACCGAAGATGATAAATTCAGGTTTATTAAAGAGCTGGATGAAGAAGTTAGCCGGAAGAATGATGAGTTAAAAAATATTAGAGATAAGAAGGAAAGTGAAATAATGACTATTTAATAATTTTATTTTTTCGATTTTAGATTTTTGGTTGAAGTTAAACATTGGCTGTTTACAGCTGAATCATAAATCAGTAATCGTAAATCGAAAATATTTTTATGTTGTTAACCATAATTACATTCATCTTAGTTTTAAGTGTTTTGGTTTTTGTTCATGAAGCAGGACATTTTACCGTAGCTCGGAAGCTGGGAGTAAAGGCTGAAGAGTTTGGCCTTGGCTTTCCACCGCGAATTTGGGGCGTGTATAAAGATAAGGATAATAAATGGAAACAGGTTAAGGGGAAAAAAGAAGTGAAAGACGCGGCTGATACTATTTATTCCATTAATTGGGTGCCGTTGGGCGGTTTTGTGAAAATTAAAGGGGAAGACGGAGAAGGCAAGGACGAGCGGGATAGTTTCGCTTCTCGGCCGATTTGGCAGCGAGCTTTTATTTTATTAGCCGGGGTAACTATGAATGTAGTTTTGGCCATGGCTTTAATTTCATTCGGTTTTATGCTAGGTCTACCCCAGTCCTTAGGCGAGGACGTTAGCCCTCGGGCTGTAATCAGCGACCGCCAAATACAAATTGTTGAGGTTATCAAAGAATCGCCGGCCGCTGAAGCCCAATTAAAACTGGGCGATATTATTTTAAGCATAAACAGAAAAAGCTTTATTAGTAGCGAAAAGTTGCAGCAGTACGTAAATGAACATCAGGGAGAGCAGTTGGTCTATCAGATAAAAAGAGGTCAAGAGATTTTTACCGAAGAGATAACCCCGGAAATGAGGGAAGAAACAGATAAGGGCGGTATCGGCATCGCCATAGTTGAAACAGGCATTGTTAAATATTCTTTTTTTAACTCAATTTGGCAAGGCATTAAAACAGCCCTATTTTTAACTTGGGCCATTATGGTTGCTTTTTTTGAATTATTAAAAGGTTTAATTTTAGGGCAGGGAGTAAGTGCTGAAATTGCCGGCCCGGTTGGCATCGCCGCTTTGACCGGGCAAGTGGCTCACATGGGTTTTATCTATATTTTACAGTTTGTTGCTTTGCTTTCTATCAATTTAGCCATAATTAATGCTTTTCCTTTTCCGGCTTTGGACGGTGGCAGAATATTATTTTTAATTATAGAAAAAATAAAAGGCTCGCCGGTAAAAAGGGAGATAGAAGCGGTTATTCATAATCTTGGCTTTGCCTTATTAATGTTGCTTATTGTTGTGGTTACATTTCGTGATGTGGCTAGATTTGGCGATAAATTTAAAATGTTGTGGGAAAAAATTATCGGATAGATTTTATTTAATACAGTAAATTTGCGTTCAAATATTTAAACGTGAAATCGTAATAGATTATGCAAATTAAAATTAAAGCAACTAAAATAGAATTAACTCCGAAAATTAAAGATTATATTCAAGAAAAGATGAATATGCTGGAAAAATATTTAGGCTCTATCCAGGTGTTAAATTGTGATATCGAAGTTGGCATGTCAATCGGCAATCAGGCCAGCGGTGAAATATACCGGGCTGAAGCTAATTTAGAAGTGCCCGGGGAATTATTGCGTGTGGAAAAAACCGAGAAAGATTTATATAAAGCCATTGATAAAGTCAAGGATCATCTTGTTCGGTCGATTAGAAGATACAAAGAGCGGAGAATGGATAGAAACAGAAGAAGGAAATAAATTGAAATAAATTGTAATAATGGACGTTTAATAGACGTTCATTTTATAATGAATATGAGATTGTACAATTGCTTTTTTTTGGGATAAATTATATAATAAGTTTGTTATAAATATTACCACGCTGAAGCGTGTTTTATGTTATGGGAATTATTGCTAAAATTTTTAAAGATCCAAATGAAAAAGTTTTAAAATCAATACGTTTAATCGTGGATGAGATTAATGGCTTGGAAGATAAATTCAAGAAAATGAGCGATGAAGAATTGAAAGGAATGACGGGTGAATTTAGGAAGAAATTGGGTGTGGAAATAGACAGGGCGAATTCAACGGAACAAGCTGTTCGTCGCTCCGCTCCTCCTCGCGATGACAAGAAAGTTATTCTTGACCAAATCCTGCCGGAGGCATTTGCCGTAGTTAGAGAGGCGGCCAGAAGGACTCTGGGCCAAAGGCATTTTGATGTCCAGCTTATTGGCGGTGTAGTTTTGCATCGCGGCCAAATCGCGGAAATGAGAACCGGTGAAGGCAAGACCTTAGTAGCTACTTTGCCGATGTATTTGAACGCTTTAACCGGTCAAGGGGTTCATTTGGTGACGGTTAATGATTATTTATCACAGGTTGGCGCCGGTTGGATGGCGCCGGTTTATCATTCGCTGGGATTAGCGGTTGGAGTAATTATCCATGAAACCGCTTTTATTTATGAACCTGAATTTACGGACGATTCCCAATACGATGAAAGATTAAAGCATTTTCGGCCGATATCTCGAAGAGAAGCTTACGAGTGCGATATTTTATATGGGACTAATAATGAATTCGGTTTTGATTATTTACGGGATAATATGGCGCCGAGTTTAGACAGGACTGCCCAGCGTGAATTACATTATGCCATCGTTGATGAAGTTGACTCTATTTTAATTGATGAAGCGCGCACCCCGCTGATAATTAGCGCCCCGGCCGAAGAATCAACGGATAAGTATTATAAATTCGCTCAGTTGGTTAAAAACCTTAAAGAAAATGAGGATTATAATATTGACGAAAAAATGAGAGCCGCTACTTTAACCGAAGCTGGCATCGCCAGGATGGAGAAATGGCTTGGAGTTGATAATATTTATACCAGCGGCGGCATCCGCGAAGTCCATCATATTGAGCAGGCTTTGAAAGCTTATACTTTATTTAAGCGTGATCGCGATTATGTTATCAAGGAAGGAGAAATAATTATTGTTGATGAATTTACCGGGCGCTTAATGCATGGCCGGCGTTATAGCGAGGGATTACACCAGGCCATAGAAGCTAAGGAAGGAGTAAAGGTACAAAGAGAATCGCAAACTTTAGCCACGGTTACTTTTCAAAATTATTTTCGCATGTATGAAAAATTAGCTGGTATGACCGGGACAGCGATTACAGAGGCGGAAGAATTTTCTAAGATCTATAATTTAGAAACAGTGGTTATTCCGACTAATGAGCCTATGGTCAGAAAAGATTTGAATGATTTAATTTATCGGACCGAGGAAGGAAAGTCCAAGGCTGTTGCCGTTGAAGTTAAAAGACGCCATGAGCTAGGACAGCCGATTTTGGTAGGGACAATTTCCATTGAAAAAAATGAACTTTTAGCCGATATGATGGAACGGAATGGCTTGCACCCTCGCGTCCTAAACGCTAAGCATCATGAAAAAGAAGCTCGTATTATTGCTGAAGCCGGCAAATTAGGAGCCATTACCATTGCTACTAACATGGCTGGCCGCGGAGTTGATGTAGTTTTAGGGGGCATTGAACCTCCGCGAGACGACCCCAGTTATAGCGAGTGGAAAAAGGAACACGAAAAAGTAATTGAATTAGGCGGTTTGCATGTCATAGGCACAGAGCGGCATGAAGCCAGAAGAATTGATAACCAGCTGCGCGGCCGTTCCGGTCGCCAGGGTGATTCCGGTTCTTCCCAGTTTTATGTTTCCACGGAAGATGATTTGATGCGCATTTTCGGCGGTGACCGGATGAAAAGCCTGATGACTACCCTGCGAGTTCCGGAAGATATGCCGATTGAGAACAAGATGGTTTCCCGTTCCATTGAATCGGCTCAGCGCAAAGTGGAAGGCAATAACTTTGATATTAGAAAGCACTTAGTTGAGTATGACGATGTTATTAATAAGCATCGTGAAACAATTTACAGAAAGAGGAAGGAAATATTGGAAATAGCCGAAAAAAATAACGTTAGGAGCGAGAATTCTGAAGCTGATCACCCAATTTCCAAACTTACTGATATCATTTTAACAATGGTAGAGAATGAGATTGAACAAGTGGTGAGCTTTCATACCGCGGCTGAACAGATAAAAGATTGGAATTTAGAAGAAGTTTATCAAGTGACAGCTACTGTCTTCCCGGTAGAAAAAAAGTTAAAAGGCGATTTATCAGAATTTACTAAAGGCAACCATAAACTTGACAAAGCTAAAGCGCGGACAGCCATTATTGAACACTTAACCGGACTGGCCAAAGAAGATTATTCTAAAATGAGCAAAAAACTGAAAGAAGCCGGGGTTAATTGGCCGGAGATAGAAAAAGCGGTTTTAATCCGTTCTATTGATACTTTATGGGTAGAGCATTTAGAAGCGATGGATAGCGTGCGCCGGGGCATTGGCTTAAGGGGCTATGGCCAGCGCGATCCATTAATTGAGTATAAGAAGGAAGCTTATCGGCTATATAATGAATTAAATAATTTAATTCAAAAAGAAGTAGTTTATAGCATATTTAAAGTCGGGGCGGTTTACGGGTCATCAAAAACGGAATTTGCCTCTCCGAATTTAGCCGATCGGGCCAAACAGTTTAGCGCGCCGTCTAAAGTTATGGACAAGAGTACGGCTTCATTCTCCGGGTATAAGCCCGCTTCAGCTTCAGATTCTACGGTGATGCCTAAGAATGGACAGAAGGCTGAGGCGGATAAGCAGGCGAGTTTAATTAAGCCAAAGCTTAAGGATGACAGCGGCAAGAAAATCGGACGCAATGATCCCTGCCCTTGCGGGTCAGGTAAAAAATATAAGAAGTGCTGTGGAAAGTAATAATTAAGTGAAAAAGTGAGAAGTTAGAAATAAGAAGTGAGAAGGTTAAAAAGAAGATAATTATAAAATAAATTTTAGAAATGATTAAAATTAATAAAGAACTGAAAAATTTAATAGAAGAAAACGTTTTAGCTTTAGCTACGGTTAGTGAACAGGATAAACCGCATTGTATTACGGTGGCTTTTACCAAAGTTGTATCTGAAAATCAGATTTTAATTACTGATAATCATATGGTTGAGACAAGACAAAATATTTTAAGAAATCCGGAAGTAGTCTTAGTTGTCTGGAATAAGGATTGGCAAAAAGATTGTATTGGTTATTCCTTAAAGGGAAAAGCTAAATATTTTACCAAAGGAAAGTGGCATGAAACCGTTAAAAAGATTTTAGAAAATGAAGGCGAGCCATGCAAGGGCGCGATTCTCGTAACTATTGATAAAATCAAAAGGTTAACTTAAATATTCATTTTATAAAAATAACATTAACTTCAACTAGGCTCTTTTTAAAGTTAATTTTTTAAAAAGCTCCCGAATTGAGCCAGCTTGGGGGCTTTTTTATAAGTTAGAAAAATATTTTTTTGATTTTTTCTTTTTAGAAAATTTATTTTAGATTAGGTGAATTCTTGACGAATAGTACATAGTGTGCTATTTTTGTTTATTACATTAAAATAAGATTTTTAAGTCGCTTTTTAAAAATTATAAAAAAGGAGAGGAACAATGACAAAAAAGATTACTTTGCCTGATTTAGATTCTTTTTTAAGAGAGTTAGGAATAGAATTAACTTTAATGGAGGTTAATGATTTTAATCTTTCGCGAGCTTCTCAATTAACCCAAAAGACTAATCAATTTAACCTTACAACTAAACGATATACAGAAGAAGACATTGCTAATTTTGCGAAGGATGAAAATTATATCTTAAAACAAATTCAGGTTAAGGACAGATTCGGGGACTATGGGATAACAGGGCTTGCGATAATCAAAAAAGAAAACCCAGATGCCTGGATGATAGATACTTTTTTGTTAAGTTGCAGGATTTTAGGAAAAAATATAGAATTTGCCTTTTTACAAGAAATAATCAATGAAGCCCAAA
>CAZXKB010000079.1:0-5087 GCA_964641285.1 uncultured Gammaproteobacteria bacterium
AAGTTGCGAGACTCCGGACAAGGCCATAAATAAAACTTTAGCTTATATTAGTAAATTTAAAAATGAAGAGTTAATTAATGTAGCTTTCGCCCCGCATGCAATTTATACTTGCTCAAAAGAAATTTTATTAGGTGTAAAAAAATTGGTTGATAAATATAAGACTTTGATTCATATTCATGTTAGTGAAACCAAAAAAGAAGTATTAGATTCCAAAAAGGAGCATGGGAAATCGCCAGTGGCTTACCTGGAAGAAATTGGATTGCTCGGTGAAAACGTTATTGCCGCCCACAGCGTTTGGCTAGACGAAAATGATTTAGAAATATACAGAAAGAGAAATGTAAAAGTTAGCCATTGCCCAATAAGCAATATGAAGCTGGCGTCCGGTATAGCGCTGATTCTGGAGATGATAGAAAAGGGAATTACTGTCGGACTAGGCACAGACGGAGCGGCCAGCAACAATACCTTGGATTTATTTTCGGAAATGAAAGTTTGCGCCTTACTCCATAAAGCCAATAAGTTAATACCAACCGTAGCTAACGCCCGGGAAGTAGTGAAGATGGCTACGATCAATGGTGCCCAAGCGCTAGGCTTGGAAGATAAAATTGGATCCTTAGTAGTAGGCAAACGAGCCGATATTATTACTATCAGTTTAGACAAACCTCATTTGACGCCGATGTATGATCCTTATTCTCATCTTGTTTACTGCGCTAACAGTGGCGATGTATCTGACGTCATCATTAATGGGCAGATAATTATGAGAGACAGAAAAATAAATACAATTGATGAGGAGAGGGCATTAGCGGAAGCAAATAATTTTAGAATTAAAAAGAATTAACTAATGTCACATATCCACAAAAAAATTGATTTTACCGTAGAGGTTTTTATCGTCTATAAAGACAGAGTGCTTTTAAGAAGGCATGATAAGTACGATAAATGGCTGGGTGTTGGCGGGCACATTGAGTTTGATGAAGACCCGAATCAAGCAGCCAAGCGGGAAGTAAAGGAAGAAGTAGGTTTAATAATCGAATTATATAGCCCAATTAAAATTCATAATTATGCTAAAAGCAAAGAGTTAATACCGCCGATTTCCATAAATCGTCATCGAATAAACAAAATTCATGAGCACGTAACTTTAATTTATTTTGCGACTGCGAAAAGCGGTAAGTTGAAAATGTCTGAAGTTGAAGTAAGCAGAGAATGTCATTGGTTTAGTAAAAAAGAGTTAACAAATAAAAAAGATATTATTTCGGAAATCCGCTATTATGCGACCCTGGCTTTAAATACAATTAAATAAAATAATGGATTTATCTAAAATTAAAAAAATTTATATGATTGGCATCAAGGGTGTTGGTATGGCGATGTTGGCTCAATATTTATCAGCGCAAGGGATTGAAGTATCGGGCTCTGATACAAAAGAAAAATTTATGACTGATAAGGTTCTGAAAAAAAATAAGATTAAGATAATTGAAGAATTTGATGCAAACAATATTTCCAAAGATGCTGATTTAATAATTTATTCTACTGCTTATACGGCCGAGCAAAACGTGGAAGTAGCCGAGGCTTTAAAGAGAAAAATTGAAGTTTTGACTTATGCCCAGGCCTTGGGAAAAGTGTTTAATCAGAAATTCGGAATGGCCGTAGTTGGTTCCCATGGTAAGACTACGATTACGGCTTGGCTTGGATATGTGTTAGAAAAGGTTGGATTAAAGCCCAGCGTTATGGTCGGTGCGAGCGTGACCCAATTTAACGGATTAAGCCTTGTTGGCACGTCAGATTATTTAGTGGCTGAATTAGACGAATACCAAAATAAATTAAAATATTTTCAACCAAAAGGAGTAATTCTTACAAACATTGATTATGATCATCCTGATTTTTTTCTTACAAAAGAAGATTATCAGAAAGTATTTATTGAATTTATAAAAAAGATTCCCTCAAGAGGATTTTTAGTATGTAATTTTGACGATGCGGTAATAAGAAAAATAGCTGGCGTCAATTGCCGGAGCAAGGTGATTTCCTATGCCATAGACGAAATGGCTGATATAATCGCCTATGACATTAAACAGGTTGGGGAAAGGCAGTATTTTAAAGTAAAATTAGCCTCATCAGAAGAGGACGATATAGAATTTAAGGACACTGATTTAGGAGATTTTAATATCCGGCTTTGCGGCAAACATAACGTGGCTAATGCTTTAGCCGTGATTACCGCTTGTGTTGAGCTAGACATTGATTTAGTTAGCATCAGAAAATTCTTAGAAGAATTTAAAGGCACCCAGCGACGAATGCAAATTTTAGGAAGTTTTAAAGGGGCGACTATTATTGATGATTATGCCCATCATCCTACGGAGATATTGGCTACTTTAACCGCGGCTAGAGAGTTATATAAAGATAAAAAATTAATTGTAGTTTTTCATCCCCATACTTTTACCCGGACCAAAGTTTTTCTTAATGATTTTGCTGGAAGTTTTTCAAAGGCTGATGAAGTAATTATTTTAGATATATATGGGTCAGCCAGGGAAAAACAAGGCGGGGTGCATAGTCGAGAATTGGTGGAAAAGATTAGAAAGACGCACAGCAATACGTCTGTACGACATATTTCCACCTTGGCAGAGTGCGAAAAGTATTTGCGGGGGAATGTGGAAAGAGGGGGTGTGGTATTATTAATGGGGGCTGGAGATGTTTTTAGGATTGGAGAGAATTTGATAAAATAATTAAGAAATATGAAACAACTGAAATTAAATAAAAAGGATTTAGCCAGTATAGTAAAAAAATACAATATTGGACGATTTAAAAAGACCAGATTGGTAAAAACCAGTGGTAATCTTGGTTCTATAATTAATACATCCGAAGGAGAATATTTTCTACGGTTATGCGGCGAGGGATATCGTTGGCGTAGTAAAAGAGAGATAGAAGGAGAATTAAATTTGATTGGTCGACTGATAAAGAATAAATTTCCAGTTATTGATTATGAGAGAACGATAAACAATACTAAAGTTATTAGCATAAAGGGTCGTAATGGTTATATAAGAAAATTTATTAAAGCGCGGCAAGTTAAAGGTAACCCAACTGAGAGAAAGGTTTATAAAGTAGGTCAAACCTTGGGTAAATTTCATCAAATTGTAAAAAATTATAAAGCCAACGATTTAAGAAAAAATTTAGATTTTGGGGTAGAAGAAACTAAAAAATATTTTTATGAAGAGAAAAACAATATATTAAAGAGTAATTTTAAAGATAAAAATAAATTTGTGGAAGTTTTCGCCAATGAAATAAATAAAATTAAATTACCTAAAAATTTATCCCGAGGCATGATTCATGAAGACTTAGGCAAGAGACACATATTCTGGCAAGATAATGAAATTATAGCTATTATTGATTTTGATCGCAGTTATTTTGGATATTTAATTTTAGACTTGGGGCAAGCTTTGCGCGGCTGGTGCTTTATTAATAATTGGCAAACATGGAGTAAGGACAACTTCCAGTCTTTTTTGAAAGGTTATCAGTCATTTAGAAAAATAGCTACTAAAGAAAAAAAATATTTATTGCCAGCTATTAAGTTTGCTATTCTAGAGAGAGCTCTTGCTTTTTGCGTAAGATATATTTATAGTAGTAAGCCATTAAAAATAGATGAAAGATTTGCTGTAGATAGTTTATTTAGACAAATTAATAAAGTTAAAATATAAAAAAGAGCTATTACGATTAGGCAATAACTCTTCAGAGAATTAAGGAAAAAATGATACGTCTCCCTTTTAGTTTCGGGACTATAATTTTAACGGGAATGCCTGATTTTTTTATAACTTCCAAGTCTCCATCAATCCATTTTCTTCTGTTCGTAATATCACGTTTTAACTCTTTTAATATAGGAATAATATTGGAAGAATCATAAGGCTTGCTAGTTCCAAGCCATTTTCCGCATTCACTTAGATCGGGATCCCAAGAAAATTTTCCTTCTTTATACCACATAATCATACGCGATATCCAAAAACGAAAATGAATTAATGGGTCGGGTAATAGATAAAAGATAAAGTCAAAAGAGTCAAGAGAAAAAACAGAATTATCGCATGGCCCGTGAACATCTTCAATAAGGTAAATTTTTTCTGAAGAAAATTTTATCGGTAATTTATTGCGATCATAGTCGCAGTCAAATTGTTCAACTCTGACACTCAGGATTTTAAGATAATTGAATAAGTACTTCCTGAATGCACTTTTGCCAGTAATTCCAATTCCAGTTATTAAAATTTTCAAGGGTTCCACCTCCTTTATTAAAAATTATAAGAACGTAAATTATATTTTATTAGATAAATATAACAGACATTTCAATATTTGTCAAGATTATGAACAAAGTATTCATCGGCACTTCTGGATGGGTTTATGGTGATTGGGGGGATAATGTTTTCTATCCTGAAGAATTAAAAGAGAAAGATTGGCTAAAATTTTATTGCCAGCATTTTCAGACTGTGGAAATCAATGCCACTTTTTATCACCAGATGTCAGCTAAAACATTTAAAAATTGGTATAACAAAGTACCTGAAAACTTTATTTTCAGCGTAAAAATAAGCCGTTTTTTAACTCATGTGAAGAAGTTAAACGAACCCAAAGAGCCTTGGCAAAGATTTATAAATAGTGCAAAAGAGCTCAAGGAAAAGTTGGGACCGATTTTAGTACAATTGCCGCCTAATTTACATGTTAATTTGGATAAACTTAAAGAATTAATACGCGTGGTTTCAAAGCAGTATAAGGTTGCCTTAGAAGTTAGGCACCAGTCCTGGTTTGATGAATCAGTGTATAAGATGATTAAAAAATTAAATATTTCCTTGGTTTTTTCCTATGGAGAAGGATTGCCTGCGGAAGAAGAAATTACCGCTGATTTCATATATGTGAGAATGCATGGTCCAGGCGATTTATATGGCTCCAAATATACAACTAGGCAACTTAAAAAGCTGGCCGATAAGATTAGATTATGGAAACGACAGGTAAAAGATATTTATATATATTTTAACAACGATACTAATGGTTATGCCGTTGATAATGCTAAAAAATTAATTGAGCTAACCCAATAATTCATGTCTATTGAAGAAAAAATTAAACAAAAT
>CAZXKB010000080.1:0-2203 GCA_964641285.1 uncultured Gammaproteobacteria bacterium
TTGATTGCTGTTCGTAACAATGAATTCCTCTACCTCTATGGCTGTTTCTTCGGCTTGGTCAATTAATTCTTCCGCTCCTGATTCCAGGTCTTCAAAATCAATACCCGGTAAAATTATATCCCCCTCTAAAAACCCAAAAACATTAACTACGGCAAAAAACCAATCATCACCGGCTACGTTCAAATTATCCACATTAACCACGTCATTTAAAATATTTATATCGCCGGTTTCTATAATACTCGGCCCTTCCGCATTTTCAATAATATTTAAACCGGTATTAGCGTCAATATCAATATTATTATTCAAGGTGCTGGTACTTGAATTATTAATGTCTGCCTCGCAATTTTCTGCCGCACAACCATCTTCGCTAAAGTCGTCTATCTCCGCTTCTTCACCGCCAAATCCGGAAAAATCAATTGAACCGACTAGATGAGAAAAAATATTAACAAAGAACTCTTGCCCTTTGCCGAAAAAATTAGTGTTCAAATAATTTATAATAATATTAAAAATACTAATATCACCAGTGTCTATCTTGGCTTCTTCGTCCGTGTCGCTAATATTATTTTCTCCGGAATTCCCGACAAGGCTGACATCATTACTAGTAGAAGCAATATTATCATTATCTACTTTAATTTGCTTCAGGTCAAAATTGTCTCCACATTCATCCTCGCAAGGCACTTCTGTTTGGTTATTATTAACGTCATTATCTACCATTGAACCAACACCGACGTCACCGGTATCAATTATAGAGTCACCTGCACTGGAATCAATGGTGTTTTGGCCGGTATTGCCTGAACCAAATAAATTGTTCTCTAATTCCGCTTCGTTGTCATTGTCTACTTCCACCGAATCGTTTGAATTTTCTAAAAATTCTTCGCTGTCACTATTTTCTTCCGTATTGGTTGTTTCCTGATTGAAATTATTCTGGTTAATGTCATTATCAACACCTAGAACTACAGCAGCATCACCGGTTTCAACACTAGTATCATCGCCACTATCTTCGCTATTTGTCTGGTCTGTCGTTTCAGCGCTGTCGTCAGCCAAAGCCAAGGGCAATGACATTATTGGATAAAATAAAAATAATAAAATTATCATGGAGATAAGACCTTTATTAAAATTTTGTTTTTTTGCCCAAATTAAATTTTTCATATAATTAAAAAAATATTAAATAAAAATATTAAAAATTTTTAAAATTCCTTCTTTAAAAACATTAAAAATATTAATAAATATTTTTGCAATAACGTTTTCTGTTTGCCCTGACTTGTCTTTGTCTTGATTTTCATTGATAACATCTGCCATCTCTTCCTCGACTTCACCCCGATTATCTGAAATTACAGAGGTAGCCTGACTACTTTTATTAAAAACGCTTGTAGCACTATCATCAACTCTTAAATCAACTATATATCCTTCAGTACTTTCTTCGCCGTTAATAATAGTAGTAGTTTCTACCATAGCTTCTTCATTATTGGCTTTTACTTGACTTTCAACCTGAACTTTAGCTTCGCCGTCTTCGGCTGTTTCTTCAACAGATATATCCTGAACTTTTTGACCGTTAATTATTGTTTCAATATCAGTTTTAACCGCGGCCTTACCCTCTATAAGCTCACCGTTCACAATCGTATTACCGCCTGTCACCGCAGAAGTATTTATATTATTCTCTGTTTGTACATTATTATTATTTTCTATAGTTATCGCATTCACCGGTAAAAATTGCGCAAACAAAACCGCCGAGCTTAAAAAATAAATTGCCAGTTTAAATTTTTTCATATTTTTTCAAGATCAGTACTTTAACCGCCTTAATTAAAGTTCTGATCCTGGCCCCCCATCCGTAAATGAGGGGCTGTGATCATAATACTGTCATGATTAGGCTCTATTAAAACATCCAAAGCGATCCATTAAAAATTCTAGTAACATTGGAGTTAACTACGTTAACTGCAGTTACTTCGGCACCAGCATAACCAGTCTTTATTTTCACGTCATCCCAGCAGGACATAGTATTAAGCAGACTATTAACACCGGTATTAGCTTCGTTGATAACGCCATTGCTAACTCCCATGGCCATATTGTTATTTTCTACTTCAATGCCATCAGAATTGTTGTGGCAACGTCCGCAATTGCGATTATTGCTTTGGCAACACATATCAACTACAACCGTTTCATTGGAATTTACTAAATTCTGAGCAATAACGCCGGCACCAGCGTC